>JAYVRE010000001.1:0-3227 GCA_043776535.1 Methylotenera sp.
AATAAAAAACCAGCACTTAGGCTGGTTTTTGTACTGCTTAGGATGTCCTAAAACATGATGTTGGCGGAGTGGACGGGACTCGAACCCGCGACCCCCTGCGTGACAGGCAGGTATTCTAACCAACTGAACTACCACTCCAGTTTTGTTACTTTTTAGGCCACGTCAATTGGGCTTAAAATTACTGCTAATTTTCATGTTGCTCAAAATGAAAGAGTGCTAAAAAAATCTAGCACTCTTAAATATATTTTGAGGCAGCATGTGTTTGTTATTGGTGGGTGCTAACGGGGTCGAACCGCTGACATTCGCCTTGTAAGGGCGACGCTCTACCAACTGAGCTAAGCACCCCGCGAGCTTTATCACCTAACAAAAAAATATGATAAAGCCTTAAAACGTTTACTTAATTACTGGTTGATTGCTTAACCAGTAAAGTCCATTAGTTTACAGCATCTTTAAGCGCTTTACCAGCTCTAAACTTAGGTGAATTTGCAGCTTTAATTGCAATTGTTGCGCCAGTACGAGGATTACGGCCATTTCGCGCTGCGCGTTTACCTACATAAAACGAACCGAAACCAATTAAAGTAACTAAGTCGCCTTTTTTTAAGGCTTTAGTAATTGCGGCAGTAGTTGCATCTAGAGTACGTCCAGCTGCTGCTTTTGAAATGCCAGCTGATTTTGCAATTTGATCAATTAATTCTGATTTATTCACGAGTAATCCTCTCTAATGTTGTTAACTAAAATAACAGGGCAAAGTTATTAATGTCCTGTTATGACTTTATAGCAAGCTACAAGAGCCTCTGTCAAGGCGTTGCGGCTCAATTTTATACAATAAATGTAAATAAGTATAATTCGTGCGTGAAATTAATGGGTAACTGGTGCTTTCTCATCAACCACTGCGTCAGTTATTGCTGCAACAACTTCCACTGGTTTTTCTTCTAGCGGTTGCGGCATTCTTTCTAAGGCAAGTTCTAATACCTGATCTATCCATTTAACTGGGTGGATTTGTAGGTGATTCTTAATATTTTCTGGAATATCTACCAAGTCTTTTACGTTGGCTTCTGGAATTAACACCGTTTTAATGCCACCACGATGCGCTGCTAACAATTTCTCTTTTAGCCCACCAATCGGCAAAACTTCACCTCTAAGTGTAATTTCGCCCGTCATTGCTACGTCTGCGCGCGCAGGGATGCCTGTTAGCACCGAAACTAAGGCTGTAGTGAGGCCAATGCCTGCACTTGGGCCATCCTTCGGCGTAGCGCCTTCTGGTAAATGAATATGGATGTCTTTTTTCTCGTAGAAATCTTCCGCAATACCTAGGCGTGCAGCACGGCTACGCACCACACTCATAGCGGCTTGCACCGATTCCTGCATCACATCACCTAGCTTACCTGTGGTAATGGTTTTACCTTTGCCTGCCAGCAAAACTGCTTCAATAGTAAGCAGCTCGCCACCTACAGAAGTCCAAGCTAAACCAGTGACCTGACCTACTTGATTTTCTTTGGCTGCAATGCCGTAATCGTAACGGTACACACCTAAATATTTATCTAGGTTTTTAGATGTTACGCTGATTTTTTTAACGGGTTTTTCGGTGGCATCATTTTTAGCACCTGTTGCGCGCCGCACAGTTTTAGCTGCGGTTAAATTAAGCAATAACTCTTTCACTACTTTGCGACAAATTTTTGCAACTTCTTGCTCTAAACGACGCACTCCAGCTTCGCGCGTGTAGTAGCGCACAATGTCACGAATCACCGATTCTGAAATGTGAATCTCAGCTGGTTTAAGTCCATGCGTTTTAAGCTGTTTGGGCAGCAAATATTTCATGGCAATGTTGATTTTTTCATCTTCGGTGTAGCCAGCCAGGCGAATGATTTCCATCCTGTCCAGCAATGGCGCAGGAATATTCATGGTGTTAGCTGTGGCCACAAACATCACATCAGATAAATCGTATTCGACTTCGATATAGTGGTCGGCAAAGGTATGATTCTGTTCAGGATCAAGCACTTCCAATAAAGCAGATGACGGGTCTCCGCGCATGTCTTGACCCATTTTGTCCACTTCATCTAGCAAAAATAATGGGTTTTTAACCGCCACTTTAGTCATGCTCTGCATGACTTTGCCAGGCATAGAGCCAATATAGGTGCGTCTGTGGCCGCGAATTTCTGCCTCATCGCGTACGCCACCCAAAGCCATACGCACAAATTTGCGATTAACCGCTTTAGCAATGCTTTGTCCTAGCGAGGTTTTACCTACGCCAGGCGGGCCTACTAAGCACAAAATAGGCGCTTTTAGCTTGCCCACGCGTTGCTGCACCGCCAAATACTCAACAATGCGTTCTTTAACCTTTTCCAAGCCATAATGATCCGCATCTAAAATATCCATGGCAGATTGTAAATCTTTACTGATTTTGGTTTTTTTCTTCCACGGCAGCCCAACTAAAGTATCCACATAATTGCGCACTACAGAGGCTTCAGCCGACATCGGCGACATCATTTTAAGCTTTTTGAGTTCTGCATTGACCTTGGCAAGCGCTTCTTTGGTCATGCCAGAACTTTTAATGCGCGCCTCGAGTTCGTCCATCTCGACGCTTTCATCTTGCTCGCCCAGCTCTTTTTGAATCGCTTTTACTTGTTCGTTTAAATAGTATTCACGCTGACTTTTTTCCATCTGACGTTTAACACGGCCACGAATGCGTTTTTCTACTTGCAGAATATCAATTTCCGATTCCATCAGGTGTAGCAAATGCTCCAGACGCTCCGTTACGCTTAGCATCTCGAGTATTTTTTGCTTCTCTTCCACCTTCAAAGTCAAGTGCGCAGAAATAGTATCGGCTAAACGGCCAGCATCATTAATGGCAGCAAGTGAAGTTAAAATTTCTGGTGGAATTTTTTTATTGAGTTTGACATATTGATCAAACTGCGTGAAAACCGTGCGCATTAAAGCTTCTGTCTCGCTATTGTCTTCTTCTGGATCAGCTATTTTTTCAGCTTTGGCCAAAAAACATTCTTCAGTCTCTACAAATTCAGAAACGCGGACGCGAAACAAGCCTTCTACTAGGACTTTTACTGTGCCATCGGGCAATTTAAGCATTTGCAACACAGTTGCCATGGTACCAATATCGTACAAATCATCGGCATCTGGCTCGTCTTTATTGGCAGACCTTTGTGCAACTAGTAAAATTTGCTTATTGCCATCAGAAGCGATTTCGAGCGCTCTAACTGATTTTGGACGAC
>JAYVRE010000002.1:0-3221 GCA_043776535.1 Methylotenera sp.
CCATGTTAAAAGAACTGAATAAAGTGCTGGAAAGCCAAGCGGCGCGCGACCCCATGCTGGAAAAGTGTTGGCAACGCGGCGAAGAAATCAACGCGCAATTAAGTAGCTGGTTTAAGGCCAGCAACCCCAATTTAGTGCGCTGGGTAGAGGTATTTACGCAATCAGTCCAGCTACACGCCACGCCGCTCAGCGTGGCCGAAGGCTTTAGCAAACAGATCAACGCACAGCCACGCGCCTGGATTTTCACATCCGCCACGCTGGCAGTAAAAAGTGATTTCAGCCACTACATCGCACAAATGGGCTTGCACGACGCGACGACAGGCTTTTGGGAAAGCCCATTTAACTATGGCCTGCAAGCCTTATTATATGCGCCTGCTGGCATGCCTGATCCAAACAGCGCGGGGTACACCGCCGCCGTTGCGGCGGTTGCGTTGCCCGTGATACAAGCCAGCCGTGGCCGCGCCTTTGTGCTTTGTACTTCGCTCAAAGCCATGCGAGAAGTGCATGCAATTTTAAAAGATGAGTTTGGTAATAAGGGCATGGAATATCCGCTGTTATTGCAAGGCGAAAGCACGCGGACGGAATTGTTAGACCGCTTTCGCGCGCATGGCAACGCTGTATTGGTGGGTAGCCAAAGCTTTTGGGAAGGCGTTGATGTACGCGGCGAAGCGCTATCGGTGGTGATTATCGACAAACTCCCGTTCGCCCCGCCCGACGACCCCGTACTCTCCGCCCGCATCGACAAACTCACCGCCGATGGTAAAAATGCGTTTATGGAATACCAATTGCCGTACTCGGTAATTACGTTAAAGCAAGGCGCAGGGCGGCTGATACGCGATGAAACTGATAGAGGCGTGCTAGTGATTTGTGACCCGCGATTAATCACCAAACCGTATGGCAAGCGCATCTGGCAAAGCTTGCCACCGTTTAGACGCACTAAAGAATTGGCGGATGTGGAAGCATTTTTTAGATAAGTTACCTTAGCCCAATTTTTTCAGCCCAAATGGTTTCTGGAGTTTTAGATAAATGTATAACTTCAATTCCAGCGCTTAAATACCTATTTTCACTGTTGCTAGACCTAAAACCAAGAGTGTTAAGCACGTCGTCTTCGCTTTTAAGGACTGTTACCATCGGGTTGTTTGAGAAGTGTTCCCAGACAGCCTCCTCCTCAAAAAAAGCGTTTTCTAAAAGCTGTTTCCAAGTTTCTTTCAATGGTACTTGGTGCTCATTGATAGTAATTTTCAGCCAGCTGTCTAAAGTTTCTGACTCGCGAAGTTTCGCTAATGCGCTCACGCTTAATGTTGCGGTTTTTTTTCTTTATTGAACTTGAACCACCATCAAAATTTACTGAAGCATAATTAGATAAAATTCTCATGAAGGAAGTTATTATTTGGTCTCTAGGCGACTTTAGCCTAGCTTCATTCACCAAAAAGCCAATCCTTCTTTTTATATACTCTGGTTGATCAATATAAGACATAATTTATTTTACTGTAGATTTGGCGGTTTCTAGTAATAATTCCAACGTTTACCTCACAATGTCACAAACAATTATTTTAATCCCTGATAATGAATTTGAACTCATCGCCATTCGTGTACAAGGTGCAGGCGGACAAAACGTGAATAAAGTATCCAGCGCCATTCATTTACGTTTTGATATTATTTAGCATCAGCTCAACATTTCCAGCAAAACTGGATGCCAAACACTTAACTCAATATCCCCTAATTTGCCACTCAAACGTTGTTTATCAATGGTGCGAATTTGGTCTAGTAAAATACGCGCTTGTTTGCCGTCAAACATAAGCTCTGGGCGGCAGCCTAGTGGCTGGCCGTGGCTAGTTAAAGGTGCAATGATGACACGCGGTAGGGCGGCGTTCATATCGTCTGGCGAGACTATTAACGCGGGGCGGGTTTTGCGGATTTCTGTACCAATTGTTGGGTCTAGGTTTACCCAGTAAACTTCACCGCGCTTAATAACCGCTTGTTTTACCATTGCCAATCGTCCTGCTCAATGGCGGTTTCTGTTAAATCTGCAAGCGCATCGGTATCTTGCTCTGCTTGATAGCCTGCAAACCAGCCTTGGCGGTGCTGTGGGGCAATTGGCTCGATAATAATGCGGTTATTTTCCACGCGCATTTCAACCGCGTCGCCAATTTCGCAAGCGGCCAGCAAAGCAGCGGGAATCAGCACTCCTCGCGAGTTACCGATTTTTCTTAAATTAGTTTGCATAATATTTCCTTTCAAATGTATATACAATGTTATTACATTTGTAATGGGTAGCGCAAGTAAATTTTTGCTTTTAGTGGATTAAATAGTTTATATTATGTACAATATCACGTACATATTCTATTTGTAAAAATTAAGAGGTGCTAAAAATGGACGCAATTACTTACACAGCCGCGCGGGCGCAGCTGGCTAGCAATATGAACCGCGTATGCCAAAACCACGAGCCGCTGATTATTACGCGCAATTCACAGCAATCGGTGGTGATGTTGTCGCTGGAGGATTATCAGGCCTTAGAAGAAACTGCGTATTTGCTACGCAGCCCGGCTAACGCAAAACGCTTGCTAGATGCGGTGATTGAGCTGAACGCAGGTAAAGGTTTAGAAAGAAACTTGATTTTAGAAAACCCAGCATAATGAAGTTGATTTTTGCTGAGGCAGCTTGGCAAGATTATTGTTATTGGCAAACGCAAGACAAGCAAATACTTAAGCGCATCAACCAACTCATTCAAGAAATTCAGCGTGAGCCGCTTACAGGCATTGGCAAGCCAGAGCCCTTAAAACATGCACTAAGCGGCTACTGGTCGCGCCGCATAAATGACGAGCATCGTATTGTGTATAAGGTTGAAGCTGATAATTTGCTGATTGCACAACTTCGGCATCATTATTAATGTAGTAAACCCATGATTTTAATCCCCGAAACCGAATATGAGCTAACCGCTATCCGCGCCCAAGGTGCGGGTGGGCAAAACGTGAATAAAGTGTCTAGCGCGATTCATTTGCGTTTTGATATTAATGCTTCATCGTTAAGCGATTGGCTTAAAAATAGGTTATTAATTAGCAAAGATAATCGCATTACTGATGAAGGCGTGTTGATTCTTAAAGCCCAGCAATATCGCACGCAAGAGGCGAATAAAAAGGACGCGATTGCGCGTTTGCACGAGATTGTAAACGCTGCAAACCACGTTAAACCAACGCGCTACGCCACTAAACCCAGTTACG
>JAYVRE010000003.1:0-3209 GCA_043776535.1 Methylotenera sp.
AGCACCCACCTTAACCACGTTCACATCTTTCCAGCCAAAGCCTGGGCCTTTATTGCTTCCTAGCGCATTACCAGCAAACAGATTGTTAAGTGATAAGTTGGCGATAGAATCAATATCACCATATTCAATGCGCTGTACATCAGCGGCCAAAGTTAAAGCGGACGTTGCTTTAACAGCAATACCTACACCGTAATGAGCGGGGATATCAAAATCACCGCCTTCTGCGAACAAACCTTTGTATTGATCAAATTTGCTCATGTAGGTGCGGCTTTGGTAGGTTGCGCCTAATGTTACCGCATCGTTAAGTTGACCTATCCAACCCACATGTAGGCCTAAGCCATAAGAAGAATCGTGGCCATTATTGGTGACGTTGCCTGGGCTATTGGTAAACGCAGGATTATCAAAATTTTGTAGGCCTTTGGCTTCAAAACGTTGATACGCCACATTGAGCGAAACGCCAATGGTGTTGGCTTGCGTGAGTTTCCAAGTAACAGTGGGCGCAATAAAAAGTTGTATCAAATCAACACCAGCAGGGCTGTTGCCAAGCAGCGAGATTGCATTTTTGTAATCGGTATTCATGCCGCCATTGCCGTAAACACTAACACCCAGCGTTACTTCGGGCGTAATCACACGGTTATAGCCAAACTCAGGAATGATAAAATTTTGAGTTTCATTGGCATCGTATTTTCCGTCAACACCAGGGAAAGCATTGCCAACAATTTCAGCTTCACGTTGCGGCCTAAACCAAGTGGCACCAAAATCAATGCGATCACCAATCAGCCCCATGCCAGCAGGGTTGGTTGCCGCAGCGATTGCATCTTGTGGCAGCGCGATGCCTACGCCGCCCATGCCTTGCGCTTTTATGCCGTAGCTATGTGCAAAATAGCCATCGGTTGCGTGTGCGTTGGTGGCTGCTAAAACAGCCATTAGTGGTAATAGTTGACGAGTAATTTTCACCAAAATAATCTTTCTTAATAAAATAAAATATGCGACATATTATCAAAGTGTTTATATAATTTAAAATAATTGTTCGTTATTTGTATATAACAATTAAGAATAATTGAGCATGCGATGATTGTTGCCTATCAGTTTAAGCGTAAGCTCGGATGAACTTAAAAAGTGTTATTCTTGTCACAGAATCAAAATAATCGGATCCACATCAAATGCGCACACTCAGCACCTTTCTTTTTTTACTAGCGATTCCAATCACGGCTTTTGCCGAAATTTCCGTCCATGAATTTAAACTCAACAATGGCTTAAAGCTTGTGGTTCAAGAGGATCACCGCTCGCCCGTGGTGGTGTCGCAAGTGTGGTATCGCGCAGGCAGCCTTGATGAAGTGAACGGCAAAACGGGCGTAGCACACGTGTTAGAACATATGATGTTTAAAGGCACCAAACATGTACCTGCTGGGCAATTTTCACGCTTAGTAGCGGCGGCGGGTGGCAAAGAAAACGCCTTTACCAGCGCCGATTACACCTGTTATTTTCAGCAATTAGAAAAGTCACATTTAGCGCTATCATTTAAGCTAGAAGCCGACCGCATGGCGAATTTGATTATTACCGATGCTGAGTTTGCCAAAGAAATCAAAGTGGTGATGGAAGAGCGCCGCTGGCGCACCGAAGATAAACCACAATCGAAAGTGAACGAACAATTTCAATCGACCGCGTTTAAAGCACATCCTTATGCACGGCCTGTGGTGGGTTATATGAACGATTTAGAAAATATGACAGCAGCCGACGCACGCGAGTGGTACAACACATGGTATGCGCCCAATAACGCGACGATTGTGGTGGTGGGTGACGTGAAAGCGCAAGACGTATTGAAGCTGGC
Source organism: Methylotenera sp. (assembly GCA_043776535.1). Lineage (GTDB taxonomy): Bacteria > Pseudomonadota > Gammaproteobacteria > Burkholderiales > Methylophilaceae > Methylotenera_A. The sequence continues at coordinate 1,832 of JAYVRE010000003.1, forward strand.
AAAACAACATTTTGGCAAATTAAAAACCAAAAAATTACCTGCGCGTAAACCGCAAACTGAACCTGCACAAATCGGCGAGCGGCGCATTGTTGTGAAAGCGCCTGGTAAGCTGCCGTATCTTACAATGGGTTACCATGTGCCAACTTTAATGGGCGCTGAATCATCAAGCAAATCAAGCACATCAAGTACATTAGGCAAACCAAGCACGCCAGAGCAAGGCTGGGAGCCTTATGCACTGGACGTTCTGGCAGGGGTGTTAAGTGGCAATGATTCGGCCAGATTGAACCAAAAGTTAGTGCGCGAGACCGCGTTAGCGGTAGATGTGGGCGCGGGTTACGACAGCACATCTCGTGGTCGCGAAGCGCTGTTTGAGCTAGTGGGTACGCCATCTGAAGGCAAAACCGTGGTCGAGCTTGAAGCCGCTTTAATCGCCGAGATTGACAGAATTAAAACAGGCGGCGTGACGCAGCAGGAGCTAGACCGCGTAAAGGCTGCGGTGATCGCGAGTGATGTGTATCAACGCGATTCCATGTTCTACCAAGCCATGCAAATTGGCCAGCTAGAGACGATGAATTACAGCTGGCGCTTGCTCAAAGAGTATCCTGATAAATTAAAAGCGGTCACGTCTGAGCAGGTTCAAGCGGTAGCTAAAAAATATTTAATTAAAGATAATATGACGGTGGCAACGCTGGATCCGCAGCCGATTGACCCGAATGCCAAGCCCGCGAAACCCTACGTTCGATGATGAAAAAATTTAAACCACTTTGTGATACGTTGTTGCAAAACGCCTTGTGTACTCAACTGTACACGGCGGCGTTCTGCGCCTAGCCTCACTTAGCGCTTTAAATTTTTTTGGTAATTAATTTTGAAAAGCTATTAAATTAGAAAATATGAAAATGTTAAAAATATTTATTTTACTTGTTAATCTTTGTCTAATAAACACGGCCAACGCCGCCGTCAAAATCAGCCACTGGCAAACCAGTTCAGGCAGCAACGTGTATTTTGTCGAGAATCACGACTTGCCGATAATCGATGTGGCGGTGAATTTTCCTGCTGGCAGTGCGCGAGATACCAAAGCCACGTCTGGCGTTGCGGGCGTGACACGTTATATGATGACGCTAGGCGCAGACGGCATGAACGAGGAAGTGATTACTAACAAGTTTGCCGATATTGGCGCGATTTTAGGCGGTGAATTAGATGCAGATCGTGCTGCGTTTAAACTGCGCACGCTAACAAGTGAAAGCGCAAAAGCGCTGCAAACTTTCAACCAAATTTTGCATAAACCAGACTTTCCACAAACTGTTTTAGAGCGTGAAAAAACCCGCATAATTGCTGGCTTAAAAGAATCGGCCACGCAGCCAGAAAGTATTTCCAGCAA
>JAYVRE010000004.1:0-3207 GCA_043776535.1 Methylotenera sp.
TTAGAAGGTGGGGCTAAATCAAAAACACATTTTGTGATAGTGCGATTTGGTAATGTGCTTGGGAGTAGTGGTAGCGTGATTCCTAAGTTCCGTGAGCAAATCGCTCATGGTGGCCCTGTCACAGTGACTCATCCTGAGATTACTCGATTTTTTATGTCGATTCCAGAGGCTGCGCAGCTGGTAATGCAGGCTGGTTTAATGGGTAACGGTGGCGAAATTTTCGTGTTAGATATGGGCGAACCAGTAAAAATTGCAGAGCTTGCCAAAGACATGATTCGTTTATCTGGTTTTCAGCACGATGAGATAAAAGTGATTTATACAGGTTTAAGGCCAGGTGAAAAGCTATATGAAGAATTGTTGGCGCATGATGAACTTACGCAACCAACACCGCACCCCAAATTACGTATTGCCATAGCAAGAAAAGCGGATGCGATTTGGGTGAAAAAACTATTAAAATGGGTGGAGTCAAGCCAGCTTGCAAATGAAAGTGAAATTAAAAAACAACTGGCATTTTGGGTGGAAGAGTATGTAGAAAGCGCTCCCGTTATTGTAGCTACAGAGGCCACAACGATATCTAACACATTACATTAAAAGTTAAATCTATGCATAAAATTACAAAAGCAGTTTTCCCCGTTGCAGGCCTAGGTACTAGATTTCTACCTGCTACCAAAGCCAGCCCTAAAGAAATGTTGCCAATCGTCGATAAACCTTTAATTCAATATGCAGCAGAAGAAGCAATAGCAGCAGGCGCTACAGAGCTGATATTTATTACAGGGCGCAATAAACGCTCAATAGAAGATCACTTTGATAACGCCAGTGAGCTAGAAGCATCGCTCGAAGCCAGTGGTAAGACAGAAATGCTTGATCTACTTAAAGCTATTTTGCCGTCGCATGTTTCTTGTATTTTTATTCGCCAACCCAAAGCGCTTGGTCTTGGTCATGCAGTGCTGTGTGCCAAACCAGTAGTGGGCGATTCACCATTCTCTGTGATTTTGGCAGATGATTTGATTGATGCAAACCCGCCTGTCATGCAGCAAATGGCAGACATTTACGCGCGCAAACAGTGTTCAGTGCTTGGTGTAGAGGATGTGTTGCCTTCAGAAACTGCCAGTTATGGCATTGTAGATGCGTTTAAAATTGAAGATAATTTACTACAATTAAAAAGCATTGTAGAGAAGCCACAGCCAGCAGATGCGCCATCTACATTGGCGGTGGTGGGGCGATATATACTTACCCCCAAAATTTTTGATTGTTTAGAAAAAGTGAAGCCTGGCAAAGGTGGTGAAATACAGCTAACTGATGGTATTGCAGATTTAATGCAGTACGAAAATATATTGGCCTATCGCTTTGCAGGTAAGCGGTACGATTGCGGTAGCAAACTTGGGTTTATGAAAGCAAATGTAGAGTTTGCACTAAAACATCCTGAAATTTCACAAGATTTCAGCACTTATTTAAATTCTCTTAAGAGTTAGGCAATATAATTGACTATGGCAACAGTCAATCCACTTCAATATTTAGAACAAGCAGAGCTTATTTACAGCGAACAGGCCGTAAATCAAGCTATTTCAGCAATAGCTGAACGTCTAAATCGAGACTACATCAATCAAAAAGAAGCGCCAATTGTGCTGTGCGTAATGGGCGGGGCGGTATTTTTTACTGGACAGTTGCTACCACAATTGGTATTTCCGCTTGAGCTTGATTATGTGCAAGCTTCGCGTTATCAAGGTGAAACCGAAGGTAATGTGCTTAAATGGCTGGTAAGGCCTAAAGAAAATATTAAAAACAGAAACGTATTGATATTAGATGACATTTTGGATGAAGGCATTACGTTAATTGCCATATTGGAGCAATGTAAGTTGCTTGGTGCGAAAGATATAAAAAGCGCAGTATTGGTAGAAAAACAACACAATTATAAAAAACCTATAGAGGCCGACTATGTGGGTTTAATGGTTGCAAATCATTATGTTTTCGGCTGCGGTATGGATGTTTATGGTTGGTGGCGTAATTTACCTGCAATATATGCGCTTAAAAGTGCTTAAACTCATTGTAAAACATCGTAAATTAAGATTAAATTATCTGTAACTGTGTTAAAAAGCGTCAATTAACTGACATAAGTGTCGATGAATAATCGTCAATTTTATATCATTAATTGTTAAATTGTTATTAACATATTGATTTAAAACAATAATAAATTTACAAAAAAGGTGGTATCAAAAATGCAACTGTATTCTCATCAAATGGATGTAATTCGTTAGAGGAATGCGGTGATGGAAAACAATACCAACAATCAAAATTGGGAACAAGTATTCAAGGTAATTCAGAATTCATTTACTGTTCAAAAGCATGTTGATTTTTTCAAGTGGCTTCAAGGTAGTGTTAGTGAGGTACTTCCACACGATGTCTTAGTTGCGGCTTGGGGCGATTTTGCAGCGGGCGATTTAAACTTTGATGTATCTTCCAATATTGATGATATACGCACACAAAAACTCATCGATGCACCAGGCGTTTTTGCTTATCTTATGACTAACTTACATCAACGCTGGCTTGATAATGGCAAAAGATGGTTTCGTATTAATTTCTTTGATGCTGAAGGCATCAATACGCAATCACCAACACCTTTTACACGCAAACTTGTCGGCATGAATTCATTGCTTGTATATGGCGTTAAAGATACGCGCGGTAAAAACGATTGCATATACGTGTTTTTTGATAGGGCGCGCGAGTTCCAAGTACAGCATTCTGTGCTCGGCTTACTTATGCCGCATGTAGACGCAGCTTTACGTCGCGTTGAGTATATTCAAACACACGCAACAGAAGATGAATTCATTGAGGAATTCAATTTAGGAGGCCTAAGCGATCGTGAACATGAAATTTTACATTGGGTTAAAACTGGTAAAACTAATTTTGAAATTGGCATAATATTATCTATTAGTCCTAACACGGTTAAAAATCATCTTAAACGTATTTTTCATAAACTAGATGTATCTTGTAGAGTTCAGGCAGTAGCTAAGTATGCGCCTCAGCGATTAACATAGTGAATCGCCCCGACTTTTAAGGAGAGCTTTAATCATGAGAGAATACGAATATGACAAAAGCCAAACCCCAATACTCGAGTCTGTAAATAATTCTGTGTAAATGCTGATTGAGTGCATTAATTTAAGGGTGGCACTCTGTCACCCAATTCAATACTAAAACGATTCAGCGCAG
>JAYVRE010000005.1:0-3187 GCA_043776535.1 Methylotenera sp.
ATCATGGCAAGTGAGCGGCGCTAAAATTGAGGTAGGTTATATCAACCAGTATATCAATGCCTCTAACATTGATAAAGAAAACCATGTGTTTTCTACGACGCTGGGGTTTAATTTTTAGCATTAAAACAAATCAGTGCCATGTATTTAAGCCCGTGCAAGTGGGTTTTTTTGCATAATGCGTTATAATTTTCATCGCTTAAATTAAGGATTTTGGTATGTACAAACACCCACAATTAGACCGCGATAAAATGACACCGCAAGAAGCACTTGATGTTTTGATTGAAGGTAATCATCGATTTTCAAAAAATTTAACTTTGTTAAATTTTAAGGCTGATTCTGCTGCAAATAAAGATCGCTATAACCTGGTGATGATGAACAAGGATAAGCAGCATCCATTTGTATCGATGTTGAGCTGCAGTGATTCGCGCGCGCCGGTGGAAATGGTGTTTGATCAGGCGTTGGGCGACGTATTCAGTGTGCGCTTGGCGGGCAATATTGCCTCAGATAAAGCCATTGGCAGCTTGGAGTTTGGTTGTAAGTATTTAGGCAGCAAACTGATTGTAGTGCTTGGACATACAGGCTGTGGCGCAGTGAAAGCGGCATGTGATGATTTTAAGGAGGGGCATATCGGTGAGATTACCAATTTAATTAAACCTGCTGTGCGCTTAGAAAAAAGCATATCGCAAAACCGCAATTCATCAAACGCTGATTTTGTGGAAAAAGTGTGCGAGTTAAGCGTTCAGGTGCAAATGGATGAAATTATCCATACCAGTGATATTTTACAAGACATGATGGCCAGCAAGCAAATTGCTATTGTGGGTGGAATATATGATTTGGTAACTGGCGAAGTACGTTTTATGCAGGATACACTTTAGCATTTAACTCAAATTTTCCATTAGCCCAAAGTTCTAATGGAAGCCATTAGAACAAGTATGCTTTATAATAGTTTTAGAATGTTTTTTGGTAAGTTAACGGCACAACTTTAATGTGAAATTGTTCATTATTATGGGCAATAGCTATAGATGGTAAGTTGTGCAGAGATTTTATAGCGGTCTGCAGAATCGAATGTGCATAAAGGGTGTAAATCACAATGATTGACGTTGTAATTCTTTTTTTCATTTTTGGCTTGGTTGCTGGGCTTATTCGTTCGGAGCTTAGGCTTCCTGCGACTTTGTATGAAACGCTGTCTCTGGTTTTACTGCTGACGATCGGCCTCAAGGGCGGAGAAGGCTTGGCCAAGCAAGCGCTGGGGCCATTACTGCCGCAACTAGGTATCGTGATTATGCTGGGTGTCGCACAGACGTTTATTGCCTTCGCTATTCTGCGTGTTGTGGGGCGGCTTGGACGTTCTGACGCGGCTGCGACTGCGGCTCACTATGGTTCGGTAAGTGTGGCAACTTTCGCGGTGGCTTCTACTTGGTTGATGTCTCGCAGTATCGCGTTTGAACCGCAATTGGTCATATTCCTCACAGTGATGGAGGTGCCAGCCATTATGGTCGGCATTGTTCTCGCGCGTGGTTTTAGTCGGCAGACGGACTGGCGCTCACTGGCTCACGAAACCTTTTTGGGCAAAGGGGTTGTTCTGTTAATCGGCGGCATGGCAATTGGTTGGGCCGCAGGGCCTGTGGGATTAGAGCCGATTAAAGGACTATTCTTTGATCTGTTTAAGGGCGCATTGGCTCTATTCCTGCTGGAGATGGGGCTGATTGTCGCACGGCAAGCAGGGGAGTTGCGCAAGCGGGGCGTGTTTATTATCGCATTCGGTCTTTTCATGCCGCTGTTATCCGCTTTGCTCGGCTTAGCTTGCGGTTTGGCTATGGAGTTATCTGTTGGCGGCCTAACACTGCTTGCCACTTTGGCTGCCAGTGCGTCTTACATCGCTGTGCCTGCAACCATGCGCTTGGCGGTGCCAGATGCCAGTCCAGCTTTGTCTCTCGCAGCAGTACTCGGTGTGACCTTTCCCTTCAACATTCTGGCTGGCATCCCTTTTTACCATTGGCTGGCTGTACAATTCTCGTGAGCGACAATATGACTTTAATGACAGAAAAACGGACCCTGTTAACCGTGATTACAGAGGCCGCTATCGAAGAATCTCTGCTGAGTGATTTGGAAAAGCTAGGTGTACGTGGCTACACTGTTACGGACGCACGTGGTCGTGGAAGTCGTGGCATACGTGATGCATCATGGGATGGCGTCGCGAATATCCGTCTCGAAGTCGTCTGTCCGCGCGCTGTGGCTGAGGCCGCACTCAACCACATTCAGATCCACTACTACGCCAATTATGCGATGCTGGCTTTTCTTCAGGATATCGAGATTCTCCCTGAGAAATTCTAAGCTAATTAAGAAATTGCACCAGAACTTCACACTAAAACCAATAAGAAACAATCAGTATGACAAAGGCTGGTAATGCTTGTTTTTATCTAGCGGTGACCTTCTTTGGCCATGTTGATTGAGTATTTTGGGATTTCAATGACTAAATCGGTCGTACCAACAATCGCTTGGCAAGAGAGCCTTGAGTTAGGCTCTAAACCCCATGCTTTATCCAGCAAATCGTCCTCTTGATCATCCGATGCTTCCAATGTTTTAAAGCCTTCACGAATAATCACATGGCAGGTGGTGCAAGCACAGGCTTGGTCACAGGCATGGTCGATGTCAATTTCGTTGTCCAGCAGCGTTTGGCAGATTGATTCGCCTGTTTTAGCTTCAATCGCCGCGCCCTCTGGACATAACTCAACGTGGGGTAATACAATAATTTGTGGCATTTTGTTTCCTAATTTCTAACCTTTTTATAATCTCGTCATTCTGGCGTAGGACAGAATCTAGGCCAGTAGCCAGTTTAATCACATAACATTACAATCACTAAAATGAACCTCGTCTGGATTCTGTCCTACGCCAGAACGACGGCATGGAGTTTAGTAGATTTTAATACTCGCTCCCCCTAAAAAGGGGAGGGAATGTTGTGTTGAATCCCTTAAATTAATCCATGAAACCCTAGCCCTCCCCCTGAAAAAAAGCGGGGGATGTGCTGTTTACAAATTTAAATTCTCTAAATTTTTACCCGCTAGCGCATGGCTTACACTAGCATCCATACGCTTTGCGGCGAAGTCTTCGGTGGCTGCATTCAATGCTTCAGTCGCTTGATGTATGACATCGGCATTTTGACTTAGGTTTAATTGTTCAAGCGCAC
>JAYVRE010000006.1:0-3187 GCA_043776535.1 Methylotenera sp.
AGGCTTACCAGCGAACGCGCCGTTTAAATCTACCAAGTGCAGACGTTTTCCACCTTGGTCTACCCAATGCCGCGCCATGGCGCCTGGATCTTCTGAAAACACGGTGGACTCTTCCATTAGGCCTTGTTTTAAGCGTACACAGTGGCCGTCTTTGAGATCAATTGCGGGGATAATTAGCATGGTTGTTTTTAAATGGTTTTATTAATTAAATGAAACAAAAAAGGTTAATTAAGGCTTCCAGTTTACAAAGTTAGCCAGCAATTGCAAGCCAGCTTGTGCACTTTTTTCTACGTGAAACTGCGTTGCAAAAATATTATCGCGCGCAACCGCGCTTGCAAATCGACTAGGATACTCTGTCTCACCTGCTGTAACAGCGCTATCTAGCGGTGCTGCGTAGTAGCTATGAACATGGTAAAACCGAGTCGCATCCTCAATATCCGCCCATAAAGGGTGTGCTTGCTTTTGGTTATTGGTCGTCTGAAAAACTTGGTTCCAGCCCATGTGTGGCACCTTTAACTTGTCACCGCTATTATCTACCAGCTTTTCGCCAAAGCGTTTAACATTGCCTTTAAGCAAGCCTAAACCTGCGGTATCGCCTTCTTCAGAATGGTCAAATAATAATTGCATGCCAATACAAATACCCAAAAAAGGTTTATTTTTGGCCGCATCAATAATCACCTCGCGCAGATTACGCGCATCTAATTCACGCATACAATCTGGCATAGCGCCTTGGCCAGGGAAAACAACACGCTCAGCCTGTTGAATGACCTCTGGATCACTCGTCACGACGACTAACTTGCCAGAGGCCACATGCTCAACCGCCTTAGACACCGAGCGCAAATTGCCCATGCCGTAATCAACAACTGCAATATCTACTTTTTGCATTTCTATTGTTTACAATTAAAGCCTAGCGAGCTTTTATAGTGAGCCTTTAGTGGACGGCATAATGCCTGACATGCGCTCGTCAAAAGTGGTTGCCATGCGCAGTGCGCGGCCAAAGGCTTTGAAAATCGTCTCCGCCTGGTGATGCGAGTTATTACCTTTTAGGTTGTCGATATGCAAAGTCACATTAGCGTGATTCACAAAACCTTGAAAGAATTCGTGAAATAAATCCACGTCAAATTCGCCAATCGCCGCACGTGTAAACTCACAGCTAAATTCTAGCCCTGGACGGCCCGAGCAATCAAGTACCACGCGGCTTAAGGCCTCATCTAGTGGCACATAAGCGTAGCCATAACGATTGATACCTTTTTTATCGCCCAAAGCCTTTGTAAATGCTTGACCAAGCGTAATACCAATATCTTCCACTGTGTGATGCGCATCAATATGCAAATCGCCTTTTGCGGTAACAGCAATATCCATCATGCCATGACGTGCGACTTGATCGAGCATGTGGTCTAAAAATGGCAAACCTGTATTGAATTGCGAAACGCCAGTGCCATCAATAGTAATCGAAACTGTGATTTGAGTTTCTAGCGTGTTACGGGTTACTTCTGCTTTACGCATGGCATTAAGGTCTTGATAATGAATAATTTAACGACATTTTAACCTAAACTTGAGCACACGCGCAAAGTTGCAATAAAAAAGCTGAGCTAAAAGTTAAAAAGCCGACCAAATGGCCAGCTTTTTAACTCAATCACCAGATATTCTAGTGATTGTGTAAATTAAAATTACTTAGCTGTACCTGTTGCGTCTTTTGCAGCACCAACTAAACCTTCTGTTTTTGGTGCTTCTGCTGCTGCCGGAGCTGCTGCGTCAGCGGCTGGGGCCATCGCATCTGCAGCTGGAGCAGCCGCTGGAGCTGCTGCTTCGGCAGCTGGAGCCATTGCATCTGCAGCTGGGGCAGCCGCTGGAGCTGCCGCATCAGTTGCTGCTGGTGCTGTTTGTTCAACTGCTGCGCCAGCTGCTGGTGTTTCTTCAGCTTTTTTGCCGCCAGTAAGGAAATACAAGCCTAACAACACAGCGCCTGCAATTAATGCCCATGGTAGATATTTAGCCATACCACCCGCTGCTGTTGAACTGCCACGTGCTAAACCAGTGATTTCAGCTGCTGAAGCGGCTGGATCTGCTGCGCCATAAATGGCTGCGCCTGCCACAACAATATCTGCACCTGCATCGACTACTTGACGCACAGTTGCTGCTTTAACGCCGCCTGCTACAGACACTTTAGCGCCTGTATTTAAGGCAGTTACCATTGCTAAGTCAGCAAATGGTGTTTGACCAGCAGCTTGTTGATCTAAACCAGTGTGCACGCCAATAATGTGCGCGCCTAATTTAGCCACTTCTAATGTACGTGCTTTTTTATCAGTTACGTTAATCAAATCTACTTGGGCCATTTTGCCATATTTGTTGGCTACATCAATTACGCCTTTGATTGTACCAATATCTGCTGTACCTAATACGGTGCAAATATCTGCGCCTGCTTTGTAGAATGGCTCGGCTTCGTAGAAACCAGCATCCATTGTTTTTAAGTCAACTAAAATTTTGTTGTTTGGGAATTTAGCGCGCAATGTTTTCAGCAACTCAATACCGTTGTGTTTAATGCAAGGGGTACCAATTTCAAGAATGTCCACGTGTGGAGCAACTTTGGTTGCCAATGCAACTGTTGCGTCAAAATCGAGTGAATCTAGTGCCATTTGGGTTTGTGCCATGATGATGCTTCCTCCGAACTAAAGTGTAATATTCGATTAAAAATTTAATATTTTGTAGTTAATGTTTTGATCAATAAATTAAATTTTACAAAATACCATTTGCACATTTTGTACATTTCAGCATGATAACCGCAAATAGGGGGTTTTTTCAACATTTTAGTTAAATCAAATCAACAATCTTAATAATCATCTATTTAAGATTTCATTTAGTGCTGCAATAAGCTGTTTAGATTGGATATCAGTGCCAATTGTAATGCGTAAATAAGGCGCAATACGAGCAGGTTTTTTGAAATGCCGAATGATGATGCTTTTGTCACGCAACTGTTGCGTCAGCTCTGCACCGTCACGGGTTTTATGTTTAGCGAAGATAAAATTAGCGCCCGATGACAACACTTCAAAATCAAGAGTCTGCAAATCACGTACCAAGGCCTGACGCGTGGTGATGACTTTTGTAGTGGTTTCTTTAAAATAAGCATCATCTTCAAATGAAGCGATTGCACCCGCTTCGGCAAATCGATCAATTGGATATGAATTAA
>JAYVRE010000007.1:0-12452 GCA_043776535.1 Methylotenera sp.
ATACATGCCAGCGCTGTGGTCTATGCTGTAATCAGCTTTATTTTTACCTGGCACTTTTGAGTAGAAGATTTTAAAATTACCCAAGGTTTCAGCCGTCTCCTGCAAGCTGCCGCGCAGGCCAATAAAGCGCGCATCAAACGAAGGCACAAACTTCGCTAACACCTCCTGCGTATCGCGCTCTGGGTCCACCGTTACAAACAAGACTTGCACCTGATTAGATTGTTCACCTAGCAATTTCATGGCCTGTTTAAGGTCGCTCATGGTGGTTGGGCACACGTCTGGGCAATGCGTAAAGCCAAAAAACAGCACCACCACCTTGCCTTTAAAATCGCTCATGCTGCGCAATTTTCCGTTGTGATCGGTCAGCGTTAAAGTTTTGGCAAAATCCGCACCAGTAATATCGGTCGCATTAGATGCTGTTGGTGTAGGCGCAGGTTTACACGCCGAAAATAAAACCGAAGTCATCAACAAAAATACAAAAATACCTAGTTTTTTCATGTTTTTTACGCCGTTAAATTTTTAAATAGTCGAGTATTCGATTCTAACATAAGCAAACAATTCACTGCTTTGGTTTACAATAACGCTTTTACAAAATCAGTATAAAAGGCTTTAAAAATGGCAATACCTAGCTCTAAAACTAATGGCTCAATGGCAGACCGTGATGGCGTTATTTGGTACGACGGCAAATTAGTGGATTGGCGCAGCGCAACCACGCACGTGCTCACTCACACCTTGCACTACGGCATGGGCGTGTTTGAAGGCGTGCGCGCTTATAAAACAGACAAAGGCGCAGCGATTTTTCGCTTGCAAGACCACACTGACCGCCTATTTAATAGCGCACATATTTTGCAAATGAAAATGCCGTATAGCAAACAAGAAATTAGCGATGCGATGTGCGCCGCCGTACGCGAAAACAACTTAGAATCTGCCTACATCCGCCCCATGGCATTTTACGGCGCAGAGGCGATGGGTATTGCCGCGAAAACTTTAAGCACGCATGTGATCTGCGCCGCTTGGAGCTGGGGTGCTTACATGGGTGATGAAGCATTAACCCGTGGCATTCGCGTTAAAACATCGTCATTTTCGCGCCACCATGTGAATATCACCATGTGCAAAGCCAAAGCTAATGGCAATTACATGAACTCTATCTTAGCGCACCAAGAAGCCGCGCAAGATGGCTACGACGAAGCCTTGCTGCTGGATGTGGACGGCTTTGTAGCCGAAGGTTCGGGCGAAAACGTATTTATTGTGCGTAAAGGTAAGTTGATTACGCCCGATCTCACATCCGCGCTGGAAGGCATTACCCGCGACACGATTGTTCAGCTTGCGGGCGAATTAGGCATAGAAGTCATCGAAAAACGCATCACCCGCGACGAGGTTTATACCGCTGATGAAGCCTTCTTCACAGGCACAGCCGCCGAAGTCACGCCGATTCGCGAGCTAGATAACCGCGCCATTGGTACTGGCACGCGCGGCCCGATTACCGAAAAATTACAAGCCTTGTATTTTGATGTGGTTAAAGGTAAATCGGCCAAACATTCAAATTGGCTTACGCTGGTTTAAACTACAAGCATTCCTTCCCCCTATGCATGGGGAAGGCTAGGATGGGGGGGTAACATCGTGCGAATACTGTCATTCCACCCCCACCCTAACCCTCCCCCTGCTTGGGGAGGGAATGAGGAATTAAGGAAACATTAAGAAAATGTCCGACACAAAAGAACCCAATATTAACTACACGGAAATCACCGCGAAAGACTTGCCGCTACACTGCCCCACCGAGGCCGTCGCAGCTTGGTCGTCGCATCCGCGCGTGTTTTTGGATGTGACAAAAACAGGACAAGTGGCTTGCCCTTATTGTGGCACAAAGTACAAACTTAAAGCGGGCGAACACGTAGGGCATCATTAAGCATGGCAGTGCCTAATGAAGTATCTGAGCTAATTAAAAACAGTGGTAATAATTTCCATGCAAAAGTAGCTTGCTGGCTCTCCGACAATGGTTGGCATGTGGTAGTAAGTCCCTACTACATGGATCAAACTCAGAATAAAGCACGCGTAGCCTCGATGCAATAAAATGGAACCGAGGCCTTGCTGTCCTTGATTCCACTGCGCTTCATCAAGGCTACACAGGTTCGCGCAATAAATTGCGCTCCTACAAATCTACAGCCGATGCTGGTTCACGTGGTTTCCCCACAGCTTTTCAGTCACTTGGCTTGCATTTTCCGCTTCACTGTTTGTCCAAAATTTTACTTCTGCTTTTTGTTGGTTAGTTGATAACAGATCTTTTTCTTCAAGCTGCCGTTTTAACTGCTTTGCCACCGCGACACCTGTATCAATCAAACAAATTTTGTCGCCCACAATCTCACTAATCGCGTCTTTTACAAACGGATAATGCGTGCAGCCCAGCACAATCGTGTCTGCACCCTCCGCCAGCAATGGCGTGGCGTATAGTCTTATTAAGGCTTTTGTTTCAGGTGTGTCCAACTCGCCGCGCTCAATACATTCCACCAAGCCCACGCAGGCTTGCGTGACCACTTTTACATTGCGGCCATAACTTTCTAACAGCGCGGCAAATTGCGCACTTTTAAGTGTGCCTACCGTAGCCAACACGCCAATGACGCCGTTTTTACTGGCCTCAGCCGCAGGTTTTACTGCGGGCTCCATGCCGATAATCGGAATATCAAAGGTTTCTCGTAGCTCGTCAATCGCCGCTGCCGTGGCGGTGTTGCAAGCCACCACCAGCGCTTTAACATTTTGCGCGATTAAAAAATCTGCCAAAATCATGCAACGCGCAGTAATTTCCTCCGCAGTTTTGTTGCCGTAAGGTGCATACAAACTATCTGCTAGGTACAGCAGGCTTTCATGCGGTAGCAAAACGTGGATGTGTTTAAGCACGCTGATGCCACCCACGCCTGAATCAAAAACGCCAATTGGATTATTGTTATGTAAAGACATGTGCTAATTTTAAACGCTAATCTTGTTTAATCAAAGACTACCTAACCCTGTCATTCTGAGTGTAGCGAAGAATCCAGTTTTTGCTAACTTAAATGCTGGATTCTTTCGCGTCAAATCTTGTTAATTTAGCGCCTTAGATTGACGGTGAAGACCTTTACGGTCTCGTTACACTCAGAATAACGAATCTTATAAGGTTTGTGGCTAAAGTACGCTAAAATGACGCATTAAACACAGAGCAATACGGCAAGCGCAATATGGCAAACAGACTCAGCAAAATTTACACGCGCACTGGCGACGCGGGCACTACTGGCTTGGGCGATGGCACGCGTGTAGCGAAAGATAGCTTGCGTGTGGCTGCAATGGGCGATGTAGATGAGTTGAATTCGATGATTGGCCTGATGCTTACCGAGCCAGTTTCCAGCAAAATCCGCGATTGTTTAACGCGCATTCAGCATGATTTATTCGATATGGGCGGCGAGATTTGTATGCCAGGTTATGCCATGATTAAAGCCGAGCGCGTGACTGATTTAGAAAATATTTTAGATGAGTGGAACGAAACGCTTAGCCCGTTAAAAGAGTTTATTTTGCCTGGCGGCGGCCGCGCGGCTAGTTATTGCCACTTGGCTAGAACTGTGTGTAGGCGCGCCGAGCGGCAGATGACAACATTGAATAATGTTGAGAAAATTACCGAGATATCATTGCAATATATCAACAGATTATCGGATTTATTGTTTGTGCTGTGCCGCATTCTGAATAAAGAAGCGGGCGTGCCAGACGTGTTGTGGCAGAATGAGCATCGTGATAAAAAGTAAATATATGATTAAACCAGTATGATCAAACCAGAATGATTAAAAAATTCCTACAAAAAGTGTTTAGCAAGCGTGTCAAGGCTGAAATTGTCATTAACAAAGCTGACAGTAGCGACACAAGCTCTGCAAAAATATTCTCTGCAAACAAGCACAAAATAGACAAAAACTTGATTAGCCAAGCTGCGTCTAAAACTTGTGAAGGCTTACAGAAAGCGGGTTTTGAGGCTTTTATTGTGGGCGGCGCGGTGCGCGATTTGCTGCTAAATGTTAAGCCAAAAGATTTCGACATTGCCACCAACGCCACGCCAGAAGAGGTGTATAAAGTCTTTCGCCGCTCGCGTATTATCGGGCGCAGATTCCGCTTGGTGCATGTATTGTGGGGCAACGAGACGATTGAGGTTTCAACTTTCCGTGGACATCATCAATCTGAGGGCGACGGCCAAACGGCAGACAGCGGCCGCATTATTCGCGACAATATTTTTGGAAGCTTAGAAGACGATGCCGTGCGGCGCGATTTTACCGCCAACGCCTTGTATTACAACCCGGCCAAAGAAGAAGTGTTGGATTTTCATAACGGCGTGGCTGATATAAAAGCGAATTTATTGCGCATGATAGGCGACCCAAAAACGCGCTACCAAGAAGACCCAGTAAGGATGCTACGCGCGGTACGGCTCTCCGCTAAACTGGGTTTAAAAATTGAGAAATCCACACAGGAACCGATTCAAAAGCTGGCAGATTTGTTGCAAGACGTGCCGCCCAGCCGCTTGTTTGATGAAATGTTGAAATTATTTTTGTCGGGTCACGCGGTTGAGAGCATCAATGCACTGCGCGAACAACATTTGCATCATGGCCTGCTGCCTTTGCTAGACGTAGTGCTAGAACAACCATTGGGCGAGCGCTTTGTAATGCTGGCGCTTAAAAACACGGATGACCGCATTCTGGCGGGTAAATCATCCAACCCCAGTTTTTTGTTTGCCACGCTGCTGTGGCACGAGGTTTTGAAAGCTTGGGAAACCTACAAAAATTCACATCCACCAATACCCGCATTGCACATGGCGATGAACGAGATTATCGACGCGCAGGCTAAAAAATTGGCGATTCACAACCGTTTTACCGCCACCATGAAAGAAATTTGGGGCATGCAGCCGCGCTTTGAGCAACGCGCAGGCAAGCGGCCATTTGGCATTTTGGAACATCCGCGCTATCGTGCCGCTTATGATTTCTTGCTGTTACGTTGTGAATCGGGCGAATTGCCAATGGAGTTAGGTGAGTGGTGGACAGAATTTGCCGATGCAAATGGCGAAGCGCGCGCAGCCATGTTGTTGCCTGATACAGCGCCTAAAAAACGCCGCAAGCGTAACCGCAAAAAACCTGCTGGCACAGAACCAACAGCACATGCCGAAGTTACTTAATAACTATTATTTTTGTGTAACCTTTAAGCCGTCATTGCGAGCAAAGCGAAGCAATGACAATAAATAAAATGCGATAACTTATAATACATGAATCAAAAAAATCAGTTGGCACATAAGGTGTTTATTGCCATTGGCAGCAATTTGGCTGGAAATTTAGATAGGCCTGCAAGCCAAGTAATACGCGCCTTTCAAGCCATTGATAAATTACCTGAAACTAGGCTGGTAAAGCAATCTAGCTTATATCAAAGCACTGCCGTGGGTTATTTAAATCAACCCGATTTTATCAATGCAGTGGTAGAAATCAGCACGCAACTTTCACCCGAAACTTTACTAGAAAAACTGCTGTATATAGAACATGAAGCAGGCCGCGAGCGCCATTTTTCCAACGCGCCGCGCGTGTTAGATTGCGATTTATTGCTCTATGATGACGCGATTATAAACACTGAGAATCTCACGTTACCGCACCCGCGTATGCTTGAACGCGGCTTTGTGTTGTTACCTTTAGCAGAAATTGCGCCTGATTTAACACTTCCAAATCACAGTAATGTTGTAAAATTAGCGCTTATGTTTCAAAACCAAGGCATTAAGAAGCTAGAACCATAGAAACCAGCATGAACATATTTAACAAATATCCCTACATTGTCATCGAAGGCCCAATTGGCAGCGGCAAAACCACTTTGGCGCAGATGTTAGCAGATAAATTTTCGGCGCAATTGCTTAGCGAAAAAGCGGAGGCTAACCCATTTTTGCCGCGTTTTTATCAAGATGCGCAACGTTACGCACTGCCCACGCAGTTGTTCTTTTTGTTTCAACGCTCGCGCCAAATTAGCGATTTAAATCAACGTGATATGTTTAAAAAACCCACAGTGGCAGATTTCTTTTTAGAGAAAGACCCGCTATTTGCGCGCCTAAATTTGGATGATGAAGAATACACCTTGTATCATCAAATTTATTCACATTTACAATTAAAATCGAGCAAACCAGATTTGGTCATTTACCTGCAAACGCCTGTGGATGAGCTTGCTGAGCGCATTGAAGAACGTAATGTGAGTTATGAGCAGGAAATTCCGCGCGAATATATTGAGCGTTTGGCCGCTGCCTACAGTGAGTTTTTTCACACTTATGATGCCTCGCCTTTACTGATTGTAAATAACGAAAAATTGAATATTATTAAAGATGAAAACGCGCTTAATTTGCTAGTTGAGCGTATTGGCCAAATTAAAAGCAGTCGCGAATATTTCAACCCTAACTTCGAATAATTTCTTGTGAGTCATCTCTTGCTGCAAAAACTACAAAGTCTAGTAAATACTGGCGAAAAAATCGCCATGCTAACCTGCTACGATGCCACGTTTGCCAAATTAATGGAACACGCGAACGTAGATATTTTGCTGGTGGGAGACTCACTCGGCATGGTGCTGCAAGGCGCGGAAAATACGCTGAATGTGAGCATGCATCACATGGCTTATCACACCAAAATGGTGAAAAATGGTGCGCCCAACACGCTGATTATGGCCGATATGCCAATTGGTAGTTACGAACAAGACAACGAAGCGGCCTATAAAAACGCACTTTGGCTGATTAAAAGTGGCGCGCATATCGTTAAGTTTGAAGGCGGCGGAAAACGCGTAGAAACCGCGCGCTACTTGGTTGAGCGCGGTATTCCCGTTTGCGCACATTTAGGCTTTACGCCGCAATCGGTGAATCAACTTGGCGGCTACAAAATTCAAGGCAAAACCGAAGAATCGGCCGAGCAGATTTTGGCTGACGCCAAAGCCATGAGTAACGCGGGCGCAAGTTTTGTGCTACTAGAAATGGTGCCTGCTGCCTTAGCCAAAAAAATTACCGACAGCATAAAAACACCCACCATTGGCATTGGCGCTGGCGTTGATTGCAGCGGACAAGTGCTTGTTTTGCAAGATTTACTAGGTATTTATACGGGTGCAGCTAGCAAAGACCCTGCCGAATTTAAATCGCCGCGCTTTGTGCGTAATTTTTTAACTGAAACTAATAGTGTGCAAACTGCGGTTAACGCTTATGTTAAAGCGGTAAAAGATAAATCATTTCCTGCACAAGAGCATAGTTATTAATGCAAATTATTCAAACCGCATCTGAATTAAGAAACGTCCTTAAACGCCAAGACAACATTGCTTTTGTGCCAACTATGGGCAATTTACATGCAGGGCATATTCACTTGGTTAAACTGGCAAAACGGCATGCGAGCTGTGTCGTGGCGAGTATTTTTGTGAATCCGCTGCAATTTGGCCCGAATGAGGATTTAAGCGCTTACCCACGCACATTAGAAGCAGATTGCGAAAAGTTAAAAGCGGCAGGTTGCGATATTGTGTTTACCCCTAGCGTGGCAGAAATTTATCCGACCTTTGATGGTAAAAATATTAGGCAAACCATGACGATTGACCCGCCACCCATTGCCAACGTGCTGTGCGGCGCAACGCGTTTGAGTCATTTTGCAGGCGTGGCGACGGTGGTGATGAAGCTTTTTAATATGGTTCAGCCGCAATTTGCGGTGTTTGGCAAAAAAGATTTTCAGCAGCTGTTTATTATTAAAGAAATGGTGCGGCAGTTTAATTTGCCAATTGAAATAATTGCTGGCGAAACCGTGCGCGAAGCAAATGGCTTGGCATTAAGCTCGCGTAATGGCTATTTAACTGATACGCAACGCGCCTCTGCAAGCCAATTAAATAGCGCCTTACAGAGCATTGTTAATCAAATTAAAAACGGCTATAAAGACTTTGTTCAACTCGAACAACAAGCTTCAGCGCAACTGGCCAGCCAAGGCTGGGAGGTCGATTACATTTCGATTCGGTCGTCCACCACCTTGCAACCCGCATCTGCGCTAGATAAAAATTTAATCGTGCTTGGCGCGGCCAAAATTACCAATAAAACCTCGGGCAAAACACGCTTAATCGATAATATAGAATTATGTATAACTGATTGATTAGCTTATAATTATCCTTTTTTAAAATTCAAGGTAACGCATGCAAAGAACCATGCTGAAATCCAAGCTGCATCGCGTTAATGTCACGCATAGTGAGCTGCATTACGAAGGCAGCTGTGCTATTGACGAGGCTTTGCTAGACGCTGGCAACATTCGCGAATACGAGCAAATTAGTATTTACAACGTGACGAATGGCGAGCGTTTTAGCACTTATGCGATTCGTGCCGAGCGGCATTCTGGCATTATTTCTGTTAACGGCGCAGCCGCGCATAAAGCCAACCCTGGCGACATTATTATTATCGCCAGCTACGCGGTTTATCACGAAATTGAACTCGAAAAGTACAGTCCAGAATTAGTGTATGTGGATGACAACAACCGCATACAATCTCAACGTAACGCAATACCAGCACAGGCCGCATAATATGACCAAAGACTTAGATAAAGTAACACCAGATACAGTAAAATTAGAGTCAGTAAAAACTGAAACAAGCTATTTAGACAGCATGAAAGCCGCCGTGATTGACGCGCTAGAAGACATAAAAGGCTTCGATATTGCGGTAATGGATGTGCGAAAACTCACCAATATGACTAGTTACATGATTGTGTGCAGCGCCACATCTAGCCGCCAAGCCAAAGCCATTGGCGATAATGTGCGCGAGCAGATGAAGGAAAAAAACTATACCATTCGCGGTACTGAAGGCGAAAAAGAAGGCGAGTGGGTGCTGGTAGATTTAAACGATATTGTAGTACACATTATGGTGCCTGCTACCCGAGCCTATTACAACCTAGAGCAGTTATGGGGTGACGCAGAAGCGCGTCGCGGGCATATAAAAGGGGTATAATTTTTGTAGGAGACTTTTAAATCGCGAGAAGTAAGTTAACTAAAATTTTTCGCGCTTTAAAAATCGCTCCTACATAATCCAAACCATGAAACTGCGCATTATCTCCATAGGCCACAAAATGCCCGCTTGGGTAGAAGTGGCTTGTGCAGAATATATCAAACGTATGCCGCGCGAATTAACCATTGAACTCATTGAAATCAAACCCGAAAAGCGCGCGGCGGGTAACAGCACGCAAAACGTACAAGAAGCTGAAGCTAGGCGCATTATTGACGCAGTTGGCAAAGATTATTTGGTTGCCTGCGACGAACGCGGAGCAGAAATCACCACGCTGCAACTGGCCGAAAAACTAATTAATTGGCAAGGTTTAGCCAAAGACATCAGCATCATCATTGGTGGCGCAGACGGCTTGCATGATAGCATCAAGCAAAGTGCTGGCATGTTGTGGGGATTATCTAAACTCACATTACCGCACGCTTTTGTGCGCATTTTGTTATGTGAGCAACTTTACAGAGCACATACAGTCAATCAAAATCATCCCTACCACCGCGAATAGCTAGAATTTTAAAACCATGCATCATGAAAAATCTTTGGTATGGTTTCGCCGCGATTTACGTGATTTTGATCACGCGGCTTTGTATCACGCGCTAAAAACATCAAGCCAAGTGTTTTGTATATTTGTGTTCGACACGGAAATTTTAGACAAGCTCAGCAACAAACAAGATCGCCGTGTGGAATTTATTTGGGAAAGTGTTAAAGAGCTTAAAGCCGCGCTGCAAGCAAATGGTGGCGATTTAATTGTGATGCACGGCAAAGCGCGTGAGCTTATTCCAATGTATGCCCTGCAAGCCAATATCCATGCGGTGTTTGCAAATCGAGATTATGAGCCAAGCGCGGTTGCGCGCGATGCAGAAGTTGCTGCAAAACTTGCACAAAACAATATCGAGTTTCACAGTTTTAAAGACCAAGTATTGTTTGAAAAAGACGAAGTTTTAAGCTTAAGTAATAAGCCTTACAGCGTGTTTACCCCTTATAAAAACGCGCATCTAAAAAAACTCGACGATTTTTACTTGAAGCCCTACCCTGTCGATAGTTACATTCACAACTATGCCAAGGTCGCACCCAGCAATTTAATCAATTTAGAAAGCATGGGGTTTGTGCGTACTAATTTGGTTGATATGCGCCTGCCAACTGGCATGAGTGGTGGTGCGCAATTATTTGCAGATTTTGAAGAGCGTATGCATCAATACAAAGACGCACGCAATTTTCCAGCCGTAAAAGGCGTTTCCTATTTGTCTGTACATTTGCGCTTTGGTACAGTTTCGGTCAGGCATTTAGCAAGGCAGGCCAGAAACCACGCCAATGCTGGGTCGCAGACATGGCTTAGCGAACTCATTTGGCGCGATTTTTACTTTCAAATTCTGCATCACCATCCACAAGTGGCAGAGGGCAAAGCTTACAAAGCCGAATTTGAAAATCTGCCATTTCCAAACGATATAGCTTTATTTAAAGCTTGGTGTGAAGGCAAAACAGGTTACCCACTTATCGACGCAGCCATGCGCCAAATCAATAGCACAGGCTTTATGCACAATAGGCTAAGAATGGTGGTAGCGTGCTTTTTGGTGAAAGATTTGTTAGTAGATTGGCGTTGGGGTGAGCGTTATTTTGCAGAACATTTAATTGATTTTGACTTGAGCGCCAATAATGGCGGCTGGCAATGGGCAGCCAGCACAGGGTGTGATGCACAGCCTTGGTTTCGCATCTTTAATCCCATCACACAAAGTGAAAAATTTGACCCAGCGGGAAAATTTATTCGCAAATATGTGCCTGAAATAGCCAATTGTAGTGACGAAGAAATACACAAACCATGGCAAATGTCGTCAATTAGGCAGCAATCAAGCGGCGTAATTATCGGCACAAATTATCCTGCGCCAATTATCGATCATGCTTCACAGCGTGCACTGGCGCTAAACTTATACAAAAGCTGCCAATTAAATCCGCAATAAAAATTATAGGCATAATTGTTGCTTATTTTTTTTAGAGACTAACAATTTTTTGTTGTTTTTTAGCAACATATTTAGCGCTTTGAATTGTAGCGATTTTTTAACGCTAGACAACACCAGTATGCGTCAGCGATAATAATACTGTTAATATATTTTGATAGTCAATTTTTAATAGAACTCTAAAAATAAGTGATTGAAACAATGCAACTAAAATTTAAAACACTTTTACTCAGCTGTGTGATGGCACTGTTAATATCAGGCTGCGCCACACAAACCAATAAAGACCCGCTAGAGGGCATGAATCGCGGCATTTACAAATTTAACGACGTAACCGATAGAGTATTGTTTAAGCCGGTTGCGACAGCTTATAAAACTATTGCACCAACACCAGTGCGTAAAGGTTTTAATAACTTTTTCAATAACTTAGGCTCAATTACTACGGTTTTAAACGATCTATTGCAGCTTAAATTTGCCAATGCATTTACCGATGCTGGTCGTTTTATCATCAACAGCACTTTTGGCTTAGCTGGCTTTATTGATGTCGCTGCCATGGATAACATTCCCAACCATAAAGAAGATTTTGGGCAAACTTTAGGCTATTGGGGCGCAGGAAATGGTGCGTACTTGGTACTGCCGTTTTTAGGCCCAAGTAGCTTGCGCGATACAACTGGTTTAGTGTTTGATACCGTTACTAGCGACCCGATTACTTACACACACAATATTGGTCAAATAAGACTGCACAACCAATTGCGTGCAGCACAGTTTATAGATAGGCGTACAGAATTACTCGATGCCAAAGACATTGCAGATGATGCATCGCTTGACCCGTACGCCTTTACGCGCGACGCTTACTTGCAACGTCGTGAAAGCTTGGTTAACGATGGCGCAGTTAGCGACACACCTGCTGCTGATGGCTTTGAAGCGGCTGATGACGAGCCTGTGATTGAAGCCCCAGTTGTTGGCAACAAGGTAGAACCTGAGCCAGCTCAATAAACACTTAACTTATTAATAAAAAAGCCCCATTGACTGGGGCTTTTTTATAGGCTTGCTTTTACTTACTCGCCAGAAGCGACTGTCATTTTCTCAATCAAGATTGAGCCAGTTTGTTTTGAGCTTTGCGCAATAACATCGCTGCCCACCGCAACAATCTGTTTTAGCATATCGCTCATATTGCCAGCGATAGTAATTTCCTCTACTGGGTAAGCAATCACGCCATTTTCCACCCAAAAACCCGCTGCGCCGCGCGAATAATCGCCTGTGACCATGTTTAAGCCGTGACCCAGCACCTCGGTGACCAGTAAGCCGGTACCCATAAGCTTTAGTAAATCAGCAAAATTTTGCCCTGTTGATCGTACGATTAAATTATGGCTACCGCCCGCATTGCCTGTGGTTGCCATGCCTAATTTACGTGCCGAATAACTGCCTAGCACGTAGCCTTGCAACACGCCATTTTCGACCAGCTTGCGTGATTTTGTCGCCAC
>JAYVRE010000008.1:0-3160 GCA_043776535.1 Methylotenera sp.
GGCGACATTGTTATTTTCATTGCTTAAACGGTGCGTGACTACGCTTGGCAACACGGCTTGAATATCTTCTGGAATGACAAAATCGCGGCCTTCACACATTGCCCAAGCTTGGGCGCATTGGCGCAAACCCAAGCCTGCTCTGGGTGATAGGCCAGTGCTAAACTGCGTGCGCGTGTATTGAATTAAGGCTTGTAGATAATCTAATAAATTATCCGAAACGTGAATGCGGTGTACTGATTGTTGTAGCTTCAACAAGGTTTCCGCATCACAAATGGCAGGCACTTGGGAAGAAAGCGCACGCCCACCTTGGTTTTTCAGCAGGGCGCGCTCAGAGGCGCTATCGGGGTAACCCAGCGTAATACGCATTAGAAAACGATCTAGTTGCGATTCTGGCAACGGAAAGGTGCCAATATGATGCTTAGGATTTTGCGTAGCGATGACGAAAAATGGCTTAGGCAGCGCGTGGGTATCGCCATCAATCGTCACTTGTCGCTCTTCCATCGCTTCTAGCAGCGCGCTTTGCGTTTTGGGCGTGGCGCGATTAATCTCGTCGGCCAGCAACACATTGGTAAAAATCGGCCCAGGATGAAATTGAAAACTGGCACTATTTCTATCGTAAACCGATAGGCCAATAATATCGGCAGGCAACAAATCACTGGTAAATTGCGTGCGCCTGAAACCCAAGCCCAGCACCTGCGCCAAGGTGTGTGCGAGTGTAGTTTTTCCCATGCCAGGTAAATCTTCAATGAGCAAATGGCCGCCTGCCAAAACGCAGGCGAGCGATAATTTGATTTGGTGTTGTTTGCCTAAAATAATGCTGGAAGCAGCATCAATAACAGCTTGGGTAGTATTTTTGTTAGAGGGCTCCAATGCGCGTGAAAATTGATTTTGCAACATAATGATTGTTTACCTTGAAATTGATTCTGCTTGGCCTAATATTAACATACCAAAGTGTTTAAAAAAATGACGCTGAAACAGGCATAAAAAATGCAAATTCGATCATCACAAGAACGTGGACACGCCAACCATGGCTGGCTAGATAGCTATCATTCGTTTTCGTTTAACAAATATTACGATCCTGCTTGGATGGGTTTTTCGGTGTTGCGGGTGATAAACGAAGACGTGATAGCGCCTGCACAGGGTTTTGGCACGCATTCACATGCCGATATGGAAATTATCACCTACGTGTTGCAAGGTAATTTGGCGCATAAAGATAGTCTTGGCAACGTGGAGGTCATCCGCCAAGGCCATGTACAACGCATGACAGCGGGTACAGGTGTTTCGCACAGTGAGTTTAATGCATCGGATACCGAACCTGTACATTTGCTGCAAATTTGGATATTGCCCAACCAACAAGGTTTAAAACCGAGCTATGAAGATGGCTTTTTTAGCGATGAGCAAAAGCGCAATCAATGGTGTTTATTGGCGAGTGAAAACGCTGACGAAAATTCACTAAAAGTTCATCAAGACATGGCGTTATTTGCAGCTAAATTAAGTGAACGAAACCAGTTGGATTACGTTCTTAAAGAAAACCGCTGTGCTTATTTGCAAGTGGCGATTGGCGGTGTAGAAATAGATGGAATGCCGTTTAATGCTGGTGATGCAGCGATGTTTACTGCGGGAGAAAACATACATATTAGCGCGACTAATGCCGCAGAAATATTACTGTTTGATTTACCAATAAACTAATTTTTAGGAGAATAATGATGAAATCAATCGCAAAAATAATAGGCCTGATAGTCGCTCTGGTATTGGCTTGCAGCCACGCACTTGCAGAGCCTGAAGCGTATAGAATTGACGATTCTCACAGTTTCGCCAATTGGAGTATTCGACATGTGGCTTCCAAAACTTCGGGCACCTTTAGCGACATCACGGGCAAAATCTTAATTGACCGAAACAATCTAGCAAACTCGAGCGTAGAAGCAAAAATTAACATGCTAAGTGTGAACAGCAGCCACGCCAAACGCGATAAACACATTAAAGAAAAAGATTATTTAGATGTGGAAAAGTTTGCAGAAATGACTTTTGTGAGCAAAAAAATTGAGGAAAAATCGAACACTGAGGGCGTGATGACAGGAGTTCTGACCATGCACGGCGTTTCAAAAGAAATGACGTTTCCATTTAAAGTGCTGGGTTTTGATACAGACCCGTGGGGCGGCTACCGCACAGGTTTTGAAGCGCATACCACATTAAAAGCCAGCGATTTTGGTTTTGTCTGGGGCTTAAAACCTAATCCATCGGTGGGCGATGAGATTGAAATTACACTATTGATTGAAGGCGTAAAATTAGCGGCTGACAAAGTAATTAAATAGAAAAACTACAAGCTTCACCACAGAGACGCAGAGAAAAGCAATTTAATTTTAAAACGTTTTAAATTAATTTTTATGGAGTAATAAATGGCATTAAACTTATTCAGCCCAGCAAAACTAGGCGCAATTTCACTTAAAAATCGCATGGTAATGGCGCCACTCACAAGGAACAGGGCGGGTGAGGGCGCTGTGCCGCATGATTTAAACATAACTTATTATGAGCAACGCGCCAGCGCTGGCTTGATTGTGACTGAGGCCACGCCAATATCCGATATGGCGCATGGCTACCCCGCGTTGCCAGGCATTTATACCAATGCCCAAGTAGCGGGTTGGAAAAAAACTGTCGATGCGGTACATGCAAAAGGCGGCAAAATCGTTTCGCAAATTTGGCATGTGGGTAGAATTTCGCATCCCAGTTTGTTGCCAAACGGCGCGCTACCAGTCGCGCCATCGGCGATTAAACCTGCGGGTCAAGCTTTTACATACCAAGGCTTGGTTGATTACGTTGAGCCACGCGCGCTTGACGCAGCCGAGCTGCCAGCCATTATTCAAGATTATGTACACGCAACCCAATGTGCTTTAAATGCAGGTTTTGATGGCGTAGAAATTCATGCGGCCAATGGTTATTTATTAGATCAATTTTTGCGTGATGGCACCAATAAGCGAGAAGATAACTATGGTGGGAGTATAGAAAATCGTGCACGATTGTTGATGGAAGTTACAGCAGCGGTGGTTGCGGTTGCGGGTAGTGACAAAGTGGGCGTTCGACTTTCGCCTGTAAATCCATTTAACGATATGCACGACAGCAATGCGCAAGCGCTATTTAATTATGTTGCAGATTCGCTTAACCA
>JAYVRE010000009.1:0-3146 GCA_043776535.1 Methylotenera sp.
AGCCCGGCTTTTTTATGCTGCGCATTAGGCTATTTTTGCTAATAACGCTTCTGCACGTTGACGTTGCGTAGCGCCGCCCTCTTTCATCACTTCAGCTAATAACTCTTTTGCACCTTCTTTGTCGTCCATCTCAATATATGCAGTCACTAATTCCAGCTTAATATCCACTTCGATAGGCTCACTTGCGCTTGGCTCATTGAAACTGAGCTCTGCGTTATCGCTTGCCGTACCATCGTTTAAGTCTAAGTTAATTGAAGATAGGTCATATGTGCTTGCTTCGCCTAAATTCTTACCCATAGAACTGGCTTCTGGTGTAATGGTTGGAACATCAAAATTAAAATCATCTGCACCACTTGCCTCAGCAAATTCAGCTTTAATGCCGCTAATATCTAGCACTCCTTCAGCTGTTGGTTCTGTAGCTAGGGCTTCTTCAACTTGTGGAAATTCAAACGATTCTGCTGTCAATTCACTCAACATAGGCAACTCATCTGCTTTTTCACTGACGACTTCTGCCAAACCATCAGGCATAAATTTAGGTGCTGCAAACGTTGGAATATCTAAGCTTGGCATTGTATGGCCAAACTCTTCAACCTCTGTTTTAATCGGTTTTTCTATGGATGGAGTTGCGGCAGGCTCAACAGAGCCTAAGCCGTCCATATTAAAATCTCCCATATTAAAATCCATTGTATTGCTATCTTTAGAATCGCTAACATCATTAGCGGCGGACATTTCTGCTTTAGTTTCAGATGTGCCTATGTCCAACCCTAACTCATTGGCTTTCACCGCATTAGTATGAGCAAAACCTTTTGTTAGAGCATGATTATCAAACGTAAAATCTAAGTCTCTTTCAGCCGCTAATGGCGAATCAGAAAAGTCGTTAGCTTCTAGTTTTTCGTCTAAATCTGCTTTAGCCAAACTTGTGGTCTTATCAGCTGCACCAGCAGAACTGCCAGCACCAGTAGGATGACTATTCACTTGATATAGCGGGTTATTTGGTTCAAGTTTAGTGCCAATTTCTGCCACTTTTGCCCACGTTGGGTCTTCTGCGCCCAACGTAGTGTAGAGCTCGCCAGAGATGGTTTCAAAAGCAGAAACATTCTTGCTTGCAGCGTACATTTCTAGTAATTTTAAATGCAGCTCGTAGCGCTTAGGCTCTTTCGTAATCGCGTCTTTTAAAATTTCTTCCGCTTGCGCGTCGCGCCCATAAGCCATGTAAACTTCAGCTTCAGCAATTGGATCAACATCGTTAGTATCGATCATGCCACCATTTGAGCTATGCGAGAAATCTGTTAAGAAAGACGTATCGCCAGTATCTACGCTGGCGCTAGCTGTATTACCAAATACCGTATTCGCTTTTAAACCTCCTGAAGTCATAATCCCTTGCTCAAAATCTGCAAGACTTTTTTCACGTTTTTTGCGCAAATACATCCAACCACCGCCTAGCACAGCAAGCACGCCGCCAGCAGGTAACAGCAACGGGATGCCTAAGATACCAAGAAGGCTATCCATGAAACCTTGTTCTGGCACTGGTTCGGGTTGAGCGACTGGTTTTGCTGCTGGTTTTTTTGCAGGCTCTTCTGTAGGGGTAATTACAGCTGGCGCTGCTTTTGCTGGCTCAGTAGCTGCAGGCGCATTTTCTAGCGGCTTAACTATCGTTTTTTCTTGTTCCGCTGGCTTCTCTTCAGCCATAGGTTTATCTACAGGTTTTTCAGCTTCAGGCTTTACAGGTGTGGCTTCAACAGGTTTAACTTCTGCTGCCTTGGCTTTCTCAGCTGCAGTTTGTGCTTCAGCTTGTTTTTGCAAATCAGACATTGCGCCATTTTTAAGCGCCAATAGTTTTTGCATATCTGCGATTTGCTTTTCAAGCGATGCGGTTCTGTCTTGCGCCTCTTTTACGCTATTTTCGCGTGCGATTGCTTCTTCTTGCAGTGCGCTCACTTTATCTTGCAATGATTTTATATTTTCAGAATTAGCCTTCGATGCTGCGGCATCTCCTGCAGAAAGCTTAACGACATCTTTTGCGCCAGTAGCGCTAGGCATTGATTTATCTTCAGCAGCAGTTTTAATTTTACCACCAGCCGATTTTGTATTAGATTCAGCATCACTTGGTGCAGATTTTGCGACGATTTCCGCTAACTTATTACGGTATGCGTTCCAATTGGCCGTTTGAACTTTAATTTCTTTTGAAGCTTCTTTGCGCGTCAATGCACTTAAGGCTTCTTCTGAAGGTGGGCGAATGATTTGCCCAACCTTTAGGCGGTTCATATTGTCGCCTTGAAACGCCTCAGGATTGGTTTGATATAAACCTACTAGCATTTGCTCAAGGCTAATGCCATCGGGCTTCATATCGCGCGCTATTTTTGCTAGTGTATCGCCTCTTTGTGATACATACTCTGTACCAGACGTTTCAGTAGCTGGCACTGCTTCTTCACTTAATTTAGCTTTTCTTGGCTTTGTTCTACTTGATCCCGATTTTTTCGATCTAGGGGGTTGGTTATCCATTGCTCCGCCGCTCGCTGTGCCATTCTGCATCGAACCACTTGGATTTGTATTACTGGGGGAAATAATAGGTGCTTGTGCTGTCTGCGAGCCTGTATCGGCCTCGCCCGTATAGCCTGGCGGATCGAGTAAAACAGTATATTCACGTAATAAACGACCAGATGCCCAATCTACTTGAATGAGCATATCTAAAAACGGCTCACTAATTGGTTGAGCCGATTGGAGTTTTAATATTGGGGCACCACTTGCGTTTTTGGCAACAATTACTTTAATCGTATTGTGAGAAGCTGGTTTTTCAATGCCTTGCGTTGCATACGCCTCTTCAGAAGCAATGGCTGCTGTAATACTACTAAGCTCTTCTGGAGTCACTGCTATTAGCTCGATGTCTGCTTTAAGCGGCTCTCCCAAGCCTGACATCACATTGAGCTTACCTAAACCAGCGGCAAATACAGAAATTGGCAATAAGGCCATGCATAATGCAACGGTTATTCGCTTTAATTTGGAGTTATGCACTAATCCACCCTTAATATACTTAAATACGGCAATAATAAAAATAACATCAATTAGTTAGAGTTGCAAGCTCATCATACACATTATATTATTTAGCTATGTGATTGTAAGTGTTTACTGCTGGTATTTTCAACGTT
>JAYVRE010000010.1:0-3136 GCA_043776535.1 Methylotenera sp.
GTAGATAAAGCTGTGCGCTGCCGCACATAATCGGTCGATATAATCTGTGATAGCTTAGAAAATACAGTTTTATTTATCTACCATTCAAAAAATAAGGCCTGATACCTGGCCTTAATATTACAAACTACCTAAATGTTTACAGCTAAGAAACCAGCGGTAATTTCTGTATGCGAAGTTGCTCATTTCTGCTTGTTGCATAACATTCGCAACTGCGGCTTTCTAATGCTTTACGGTCTAAAATTGTGATTAAACCGCGTTTGTAACTAATAATGCTTGCGCTTTGTAATTTCAAGGCTGCGTCAGTCACACTTTCACGGCGAACGCCCAGCATGCTGGCCAACATTTCTTGCGTCATGGAGATTTCGTTAGTCGATAAACGATCTAAACTCAATAAAAGCCGGCGACATAACTGCTGGTCTATGGTGTGATGTCGGTTACACACGGCTGTTTGCGTTACTTGTGTAATCATCGCTTGTGAGTAACGCAATAAAATACTCAAGATTCGGCCATCTCTGCTAATGGCATTCTTAGCCGCTTGCGCGCGCATTCTATAGCCCTTGCCTGCTGTTTGAACTAAGGCTTGATTAGGTGAATTGCTACCTGACAATACCAATGAAATGCCCACAACACCATCGTTGCCTATTACAGCAACTTCGGATGATGATCCACTTTCTGTCATATATAGAAGTGACACAATCGCGGTGGTAGGAAAGTACATATAAGCAGGCGTTTTACCAGATTCGTTCAACACTTGGTTAAGTGACAAATCAACTTCTTCCATATCTGGTTCTAACTTATTCCACTCATCATGACTTATTGCTGCTAATAAATGATTCTCTAAAGGCGAGAAGTTTTTAGAGCTAGGTGGCTTATTGAAAGGCGAATTGACAAGTGAATTATTAGCAAATAGCGGGTTAGCAAGTGCTAAATTTACTGCTGATGATTGTGCTGTGATGTTCATGGTTAATCCTCTTTTTTCAAGATTTCATCATGAGCCAACTGCATACAGCAATTTATAAGTAATGCGCGTATTTATGTGTAGGGTATGCCCTACTTGTTTAGGTGCTGACTGACTGTTTTAATCCGAGATTGTCCATTAGGCCGTAGGTCGGGTTTTAACCCGACCTACAAGCACCCTTTTTTCCATAAACTTGATAAGTTTCTTGATTAAAAATCTTTCGTGCAAAGGTCTCAATAGGTGCAATTTCAGGCAAACTTTTTCCCTTTTTACATTGTCATAAAGAAGCAATCTATTAAGGAGAAGTTATCATGGACGATATGAATCTAACCGCAAAGAAATGTACACCTTGCCAGGGCGGCGTACCACCAATGAGTTGCGATATTGCCGAAAGGTATATCACTGATGTTCCAGGCTGGGAGTTGCTGGAAAATGCCACAAAGGTGAAGCGTACTTATAAATTCAACAACTTTAAGGATGCGCTGTCATTTACGCAGAAAGTTGGCGAGTTGTGTGAAGCGGAAGGGCATCATCCCGATATCACCGTAGGATGGGGCTACGCCAAAGTGGTATTCCAGACTCACAAAATCAATGGTCTGCATGAGAATGACTTCATCATGGCAGCCAAGGTCAATGCGCTAGCAGCAATTGCACACTAGGCACACTCCGCCAACCGTGGGCGAGAGAGTGTTCTTAATGCGCTAATCCAGTTCGATTACCCCGTCGAAGCTGACATTAAGCTGCGCTGAACCAATGGTCAGTGTCATTTTTGCTGGCAGCTTTTCATTACCTTTAAGCTGTCCGTTGGCAATGGCTTGCGCCACCGCCCGCTCAATCTCGTGCTGGGATGAGACCCCCACCATTTTCAGGAACTTGCGGATGCTCATATTAAAAGTATCATCCTTCATGGCAGACTCCTTTATTCACAGTAAGTAAGAGTTTCAGCATACACCAATTCACTTCTTAGTAAAAACTGGCATTACAAACGCAGCGCGCTGGGTAAATCCATAATCGAATCGATAATCAAGTCTGGCTTGACAGCCGATGCCTCTGCATAGTTCTGCCGGTATTTGCCAGTTTTCACTAAAATCCCTTTTAAACCAGCCTGCTGGCCACCCCCGATGTCTGCATCAATGTCATCGCCTATGATTGCGACATCAATAGGGTTAAGCCCCATATCATTCAGCGCAATCTGAAAGAAGTCAGCCGAAGGTTTGCCGATAATCATCGCTTTAACGCCGCTTGCGTATTCCAGACCATCAATAAAACCACCGATATCCATTTGCAAGCCATGTTCCGTTTGCCAGAAGCGGTTTTTGTGGATGGCGATGAGCTTTGCACCATTGACTAGACAATTGAAAACTTCATTCAATAGTGTATAAGACCAGGCATTGCCAATGTCACCGATCACAATGTAATTCGCTGCAGCATCCGATTGGCGGAGTTCCTTAAAATCTTTCTTTACATCATCCGTCAGTAGCAAACGGCAAATCGGGTCGCGCTGATTTTTTAGGTAAAGTAAGGTGGCCTGAGGTGCGCTGATAATTTCATTGGCAGGGATTGAAAAGCCGAATGCATTGATTTTTTGCTGCAAGGATGCCAATGATAAAGTGCTGGTATTGGTAACAAAACGACATGGCATGCCGCTGACCCGAATCCTCCCCACAGCCTCGACCGCACCTTTGATAGCGCTCGACCCAACGTAAAGCACGCCATCTAGGTCAAACAGAACGCCTTTAATATTAGACAGAGTGTTCATATCTGGCTTCGCCTTAAGTTAGCAAATGATACAGAACTTTCCAACTACGTTATGACATTCACGAATAATGCAAGTTACAGTAATTGATACTGGTATTTATTGTGATGACATCGGTATATTATATTCCTGAATCGCAACTCCTGATTCGTAACGGTAAAATTATGGCTTAAATACTTGCCATGCAAATTTCTAGTGAGGTAAATCATGGAATCATCAATTCACAGCATTAGCAATCTTTTTGCCCAGCTCGGCTTACTATCAGATCAGACGGCAATAGAGAATTTCATCAAAACCCATAGTCCGTTGGCAACAAACATTTTTCTTTCTGACGCACCTTTCTGGACATCGGCACAAGCATCATTCTTGCGTGAAGAAATCCTTAATGATGCCGATTGGGCAGAAGTGATTGATCAATTAAA
>JAYVRE010000011.1:0-12222 GCA_043776535.1 Methylotenera sp.
TAGTTGCGGGTAGTCTTTTGCAGACTTGTTGATTCTGGTCATGATAATTTCCTTTGATGGTCATTGGTAAAATATCATTTACACAGAATTTTTTACAGACTCCAGATTTTTTTACAGACTCGCAAAACCTGCTCTTAATTCTCAGCAAGAAGTCTTGCAAGAACAGCATTCAGAACAAAAGGGCAATTCAACGGTAAGTAATTATTCAATATTGGACACAGCTCTAAATCTTTTAGGTGCGATTGCACAAGGCTACTCACAATCAGCAACACAAAGAAATGACAGGGGCTCTAACGGACATACTTCTAGAACCATAATTATCAATGGCAACCCTTGCATAGAGAACAGATTTGGCAACACCGTTACAATTGATTGTCTTTAGTTCTTCGGAAATTTAGCTAATTAGCTTTAACTTCGTCAGTAAGCCAATTAAAAAATAATGTTTTCCCATCATTAAATTTAAGATAAATATATTGTTCGTATATACACATGCTATAAGAGTCAGGCCATACTTTCCTGTATGAATTATCAAACCACATATCAAGCAAGCTATCCTTCGTAAACTTCATTATCTTCTCCATTGAAATAAAATTTCAACCAATTTAACACAACCCACTTGTTTGCAAATTGTTAATTCAGCTTCAAAATATTTGTTTTATATTCATTAGAGAATTGCTTTTGAACTTCATACAACCGCATACCAAGCTGTCTCTCAAGCTCTTGCAATTGTCTTAATCTCTGCTCTGCAATTATTACTTCTTTAGGATCTCTAGCATTTGCTAAATCGGCAATTGCGTCTTGAATACTCATTTTCACTTGCCCGATAGTTTGCATTAAGCTGTATATTGCACTGCTTGAAGCAGGTGGATTATTTCTTATGCTAGGGTAAGCTTTTTCGCGCACTTCATTTTTTCTCTGTAGCACTTGTTTCATATTGGGCACCTGCAGCACAGGCTTTTTGGTAGGTCTGCCTAATAGCATTGTAATGAGAGCTTGCCTTATCATTCTTCTTATTACTGTAGTATTTGCCATTGGTGTTATCTCCTTTGTTATTGTTGTATTTGGCATTCTTGGTTGAATATTTTTTGTTGGTCGCGCCACGCCACCCAATCTCACAGGTTTGGCTTTTGAGTAAGCAAGTGCATTGAATGAAGCTCTCTCATTGGTGAGTTCTTCAAGTTTGGTTTTCTGTTCTTGGTATTGAGTGTCGGTCAATTTGACGGATACCCTAGATTTGCGAGAAGCTGTAAGCATGTCGCGGTAGTCTGCATTTTCTTCAAAGAGTGGTCCTTTCAATCGGAGAATTTTTTGATCTCTGGGTAGTCGGATTGAAATGTAATCTTTCCCTTGTCTATGCACATGCACTCCAAGTTGTTCTTCTAAGTAGTTGCACAGTTGTTTGCGGTTCTGCACTTCGCCAGAAACAATGGATTGTTTGATATGAGTTTGTAGCAGTGTGTTTTTACGATTATCAGCCTTGAACTCAGGTGATTTGAGCTTGTGGCCATTTGATAAACCTTTATTTTGGTGAATTTTTGGTGAATTTATACTAAAATATAGCATAAAAATTTAAGTTTTGGCGAATTGAAAAAGTAAAAATTTAATAAAAACTATATTAAACAAAAGGTTATTGATATGACAAAAACACTAAAAAACTCTATCATTTTTTACATCAAGAAACGTTAATTTCTTAGCTTAAGCAGGGCAAGCCGCAGGCTCCAGTTCGGTGCCGACAAATTCAGGTTTAATTTTCTGCAGCTCTAAAGCAGCATCAGCACTGACTGCCTTGACGAATAGGCTGCTCAGCGATTTCCCTGGGCTACGCAGCGCTTTAGTTGCGCCTTTCACTCCCTTTGCTAGCAAATCGTTTAGCAATGCGCTCGCCAGTTGTTCATCTTGAAATAGACCAAACGATATGGCATTTCTCCATTGCGAATCTTGCACAATAAATAGCTCATCCACGCCCATCTCCCTAATTTCATCCGCTTTTTGTTGTGCAATTGCTGCACTTTTTAGCGGTGGGTAATACACCCAAAAGCGTCTATCCTCTGGCGCACTAGGCTCTTGATTAATCACACTTTGCAAACCCAATTTCACTAAAACCACTTGCGCAGCAGGCAAGTTGGTTTTGGTGAAATTACCCCA
Source organism: Methylotenera sp. (assembly GCA_043776535.1). Lineage (GTDB taxonomy): Bacteria > Pseudomonadota > Gammaproteobacteria > Burkholderiales > Methylophilaceae > Methylotenera_A. The sequence continues at coordinate 2,146 of JAYVRE010000011.1, forward strand.
TTTATAGCAACTTATAGGCCCTTGCACTGCTAGCGCGGATGTCTGAGCCACCAATTCTGGCGCAGACGCTACTACTTTCTGCATAGCTTCTAAATCTTTTTCGCTCAATATTTTTAATCTCTCTGGCTGTATCGATCTATCGGCCGCAGCGGGTTTAGGTGCAATTAAATCCATATTAAAATAGGCCAATAAGCCCACATTGAGTAACACTAACAACCAAACCAGCAATCTCATTGAATTTCTTTCGCTTGAATTTCTTCAGATAGTAAAACCAAGCCTTGCAAGACAAGGTTTTCTGTAATAATAACCTGTTTTGTACCCATGTTTAAAATTGGCGTGTTTAAAGCTTTTGCAATTTTAAGCGCGTCGCCACCGCTAATAATAAGCTTTGGCAACCAACCGCTGTGCTTTTCAAGGCGTTTTTGCATTAAATAAATTGCGCCTGCAACCGCATTCAAACAACCTGTTTGAATGCCATCTTGCGTATTTGCAGGAAAATCAGCACCAAAATCAATCACGCCAACTTCATCCACACTTAACTGCGCGGTATTTTTGCTTAGCGATTCTTGCATCAAACGCAGCCCTGGCATGATGGTGCCACCTAAAAAAGTACCCTCCTTGCCAATACAATCGATGGTAATCGCAGTACCTGCATTCACCACTACTGTCGCATGTTTTGTATTGCGCCAAGCCGCCACCAGCGCCGCCCAACGGTCTGCACCTAATGTGTTTTGATAACTATTTTTTACACCGCAAGCTTGTGCGCTGGGGCTAATAAAATGCACACCCAAAGGCTGTAATAATTGCGTGAGTTGATGCGCCATCGCCTCGCCTGCCACATTTGCTATCACTGCAGACTGTGCCTGCGCGGTTGGAAAATTGGCTTTAGCTATATTCACGTTAAGGCAAATTTCCATGGGTGACAATTTTCCAGAATCATCTGCCAACGCCCATTTGGTACGCGTGTTGCCACTATCAACAACTAATAGCATCAATCAGCTCCTCTAAGACTAATCTCGCCCGCAGAAAAACGCTGCAAGCCCAATGCGGTTTGCACCAACAAAATTCCGTCATCTGCCACACCTTTTACTATGCCATGCACGTCCGTTCCATTAGGCAACAACATGCGTACAGGCTTGTTTTCATAAGCATGATAACTTAGCCATTCATCGCGCAAGCCAACGAAACCGTGCGCCTCGAAGCTGCTTAAAACCTCGGCTAAATGTCTCAAAATCACACCCAAAAGCTCACTTTGATTAATATCATTAGCACTCGCATTGGCCAAATCAATCGCGGGTTGGTCAATGCTATCCAGCACGTTTTTGGGAAAATTTAAATTCACGCCTATGCCAATCACAGCGGCGCTTGGTCCTTCCAAATCGCCTTGTAATTCAATTAAAATTCCAGCTAATTTTTTAGGCGTATTTTTTCCAGAGGTATAATCTTCTAGTATTAGCACATCGTTTATTAGCACATCATTCGGCCATTTTAGTTGCACATTGTTCACGCTCAAGCTATTCAGCGCACGTATCAAAGCCACGCCCACCGCTAAACTTAAGCCTGACAGAGCTGCTGCGCCGCAATGAAAGCGCCACAGTAGCGAGAACGTTAAGCTAGCACCAAGTTGTGACACCCAAGTGCGCCCGCGCCGCCCCTTGCCATGTGTTTGCACATGCGCTGCCACGCAAGTCGCATGGGCGCTGTTTTTGTGCTGCATCAGGTAAGTATTGGTCGAAGCCACTTCGTCTAAAATCTGCACATTAAACCAAGCGCGCTGCGCGCCAATGGCGGCTAACACGCGATTTTCATCCAACAATTCAATGGCTTGCGGCAACTTATAGCCGCGCCCACGCACAGAAAAAACTTCGACACCTAAACTTTCCGCGTGTTGAATCGCGTTCCAAATCGTCGCTCGCGTCACCTTAAAACGCTGCGCTAGCGCCTCACCAGAGTGAAATTGGCCATCGGCCAGCAGGTTGAGAATGGGGAAGGTTAAATTGCTCATGAATGTGAAAGTTTAGCACAGCCTTTTTGTAGGAGCGATGTTTCACTCAGAACAATGTGCTTTAGCACATATGTTCTGTGGGGAAGACCTTTACGGTCTTACATCGCGAACAACAATGTGACAAAAACCATTTTTCGCGCAATAAATTGCGCTCCTACAAGTGCTTGGTCAATAGTGTAAAATAGTCATAATTTATTTGAGTTTTGATTATGTCATCAGAAAAAACCCCAATCGCGCCCGCCTCTAACTTTATTCGTGGCATTATCGACCGTGATTTAGCTGCTGGCACCAACGCTAGCCGGCACTGGGCTGGCAAGCCTGGCGATGCCGCGCATCATGCTGCTGGCGCGCCAGACCCTGCTAAAATCCGCACGCGCTTTCCGCCCGAGCCTAACGGTTATTTGCACATTGGGCACGCAAAAAGTATCTTTTTAAACTTTGGTTTAGCACGCGATTACGCTGGTGTTTGTCACTTGCGCTTTGATGACACCAACCCAGAAAAAGAGAGCCAAGAATACGTTGATAGTATTAGCGATGCTGTGCAATGGTTAGGCTTTGGTTGGGAAAATCAGGATTGGCAGAATGGCACTGAAAATAACCTATATTTTGCCAGCAACTATTTCGATTTTATGTACCGCGCGGCAGAAAGCTTGATTGAAAATGGCCATGCCTATATAGACAATCAAACCGCCGATGAAATGCGCATTAATCGCGGCACGCTAACCGAGGCAGGCAAAGATTCGCCCTACCGCGACCGCAATGTAGAAGAAAATTTAAAGTTATTCCGTGAAATGCGTGTTGGCAAACACCCAGATGGCGCGATGGTTTTGCGCGCTAAAATCGACATGGCATCGCCCAACATTAACATGCGCGACCCCGCTATTTACCGCATTAAACGCGCGCACCACCACAACACGGGTGACACATGGTGCATCTACCCCATGTACACCTACGCGCACCCCATTGAAGATGCGCTAGAGCAAATCACCCACTCCATCTGCACACTAGAGTTTGAAGATCAACGCCCGTTTTATGATTGGTTATTAGAACGTCTTGCTGACGCTGGTTTATTAGCGCATCCGCTACCGAAACAATATGAATTCGCGCGGCTAAACCTCACTTACGTGGTGCTTTCTAAACGCAAACTCATTCAATTGGTAGAAGATAAACACGTCAGCGGCTGGGATGATCCACGCTTACCCACGCTGGCAGGCGCGCGCAGGCGTGGTTATGTGAGCGACGGCTTTAAGCTGTTTACAGACCGCATTGGCGTAAGCAAAGCCGATTCATGGATTGAATATACGATATTGGAAGACTGTATGCGCGAAGTGCTAAATAACAGCGCAGAGCGCCGCATCGCCGTGCTAGACCCGATTAAACTGGTGATTGATAACTACCCTGCCGACAAGGTAGAAGACTGCTTCGCGCCCAACCATCCGCAACAACCAGAGCTAGGCAAACGCGTCGTGCCATTAACCAAAGAGCTATGGATAGAACGCGAAGACTTTGAAGAAACGCCGCCCAAAGGCTTTTTTAGGCTCATGCCAGAGGGCATGGTGCGCCTGCGTTATGGCTACGTGGTGAAATGTACAGGCTTTAAGAAAGATGCCACAGGCAAGGTCACAACAGTCATTTGCGAATATCTACCAGATACCAAATCAGGCACAGCAGGCGCCGATGCAATTAAGGTGAAAGGCAACATCCATTGGGTAAGCGCAGCTCATTCATATTCAGCCGAAGTCCGCTTGTACGACAGACTATTCAAAGAAGCTCATCCTGGCGCTGGCGATACGGATTACATCAAAGACCTTAACCCAAACTCAGTCACCGTAATTACCGCGCAACTAGAACCCAGCCTAAAAGACGCCAAACCCGAAGACCGCTTTCAATTTGAACGCCACGGCTACTTTGTGGCCGATAGAAAAGACAGCGTGGCTGGCAAGCCCGTGTTTAACCGCACCGTGACGCTGCGAGATGCTTGGCAAAAGTAAGTAAAAGTGACATGATATTACCTAACTCATTGATGGGAAATGTAAAATGAAAACAGCTGAAATTATGAATGAATTAGCCAATCTACCCGCTGAAGAGCGCGCTTTGATTGCCGACAGCCTGTTGCAAACACTTAATTCTAGCCAACCAGAAATTGAGAAAGAGTGGCTAAAAGTGGCGCAACAGCGTTTAGTGGAAATTAGCTCTGGCAGCGTCAAAACCGTTTCTATGGATGAAGTAACAACGCGCATCAATCATCGCTTAGGCGCATGAAAGTTAGCTATCACCCCGAGGCGGCTGACGAATATGAAGAAGCCATTGCATACTATGAAGACTGCCAAACTGGGCTAGGCAAACAACTTTCGCAAGAAATCGATGCTGCCATCAAATTGATACTGGCCTTTCCAACAGCTTGGACAATGCTAGAGGGTGAAATAAGGCGCATACTCGTACGGCGCTTTCCATTTGGCTTGCTATATATCTCGCGTAATGATGAAATCTATATTCTTGCTGTGATGAACTTAAATCGTAACCCGAATTATTGGAAAAATCGCACTTGATGGAAACGACTAAAACACTCAGCCCAGAGCTACTAGGCGCAGATAAAGCCTTGCGTCGCGCAGCAGCTAATGTAAAAAAACAAGCGGAGAAGCAAGGCACGCCCTACGTTGTGTACCGCGACTCAAACGCAAGCCAGCTTCTCAACAAACCCTCACAAGGCAAGAAATAATCGAATGGCGGCTGTGGCAGATAGAAAAGACAGTGTGGCTGGCAAGCCTGTGTTTAATAGAACCGTGACGCTACGGGATGCTTGGCAGAAATAAACGTGTCAAAGAAAATCATCATTATTGCAGGGCCAAACGGTGCAGGTAAAACCACTTTCGCCCGCGAATACTTGCCCAATGAAGCCAATTGCACTATTTTTGTAAACGCCGATTTAATTGCAGCGGGTTTGGCGCCATTTGCGCCAGAGACCGCATCAATCAAGGCTGGCAGACTCATGCTTAAAGAAATTAAAACCTACGCAGCAGCTAACCGCAGCTTTGCGTTTGAAACCACACTCTCTGGCAAAAATTATGCAAAACACATCGTCGATTGGAAAAAGCAGGGCTATCACATCACCATGTTTTTTTTAAGCTTACCTAATGCAGAATTTGCCATAGCCCGTGTAGCTGCTAGAGTTGCCGCTGGCGGTCACAATATTCCTGAAGCCACCATACGCCGTAGGTTTAAATCTGGCCTCTACAATTTTCAAACTATATACAAACCACTGGCGGATTCTTGGTCTTTATACGACAATTCTAAAGAGCAACCGCTATTGCTAGAAACTGGAGACAAATGATGCAAAATCCAATTATACCGTGCAGCCCTGAACTTATCGCCGCAGATAATGCCTTGCGTCGCGCAGCAGCTAATGTAAAAAAACAAGCGGAGAAGCAAGGCACGCCCTACATTGTGTATCGTGACTCAAACGCAGCCCAGCTTCTCAACAAACCCTCACAAGGCAAGAAATAATCGAATGGCGGCTGTGGCAGATAGAAAAGACAGCGTAGCTGGCAAGCCTGTGTTTAACCGTACCGTGACACTACGGGATGCTTGGCAGAAATGACTAAAAAATTTGATATAAAATCTTTTGGTACTGAGCCTATAGCAGAAGTATTTTTACAAAATCAAACTGTCTATCTATTTCAACTTAGTACTAGAGACATCTCTTCATTCGAATCTTTAGAAAAGACCAGCTCTCCTTACGATAATTTCAAATCGTTTTTACCTTCGATAGCCTCTTACACTATTCCTACTAAACCAAATTATGAAAGGCAATCACTTGACTTTTCGTTTACTGAAAATCTGACAAAAGATGAATTAGAGAAAGTTGCTGAAGCATATTTAACATCCAAATATATAAAAAATATAAGTGTCAATGAAACAAAGTTTTCATTGCCTAGAAACGACAATGAAATAGATATTGCATACTTAATGAGGGTTTTAGAGGAATATGTAGAGCTTTATAAAAAATCTTACAAAGACCTGATTGAGAACACACTAAAAGGTTCGAGGAATACTATTTTCGACCTAGTAAAAAAAAGTAGCTCAAATCTCAACAATACACTTGGCCAATATCAAAAGTTCAAGAATCTAGCTGAGATATCTTCAATTCAAACCCCGTCAAATACTGATAGCCTATTTAATCTACAGGCAGAAATAGCTCAAAAGCAGAAAAAAGACAGAGAAAATGAGCTAAAAACCATAAAATTAACTGCTGAATTAACAGCAAATTCAGCAAGCTGTTTAAAAGAAATTAGTGACGCAGTTCCAATTTTTTTGGAGTCGTCTGAAAATCGTAGAATAAATGAGAATAAAACTACAAAACTTCAACTTTGGATTGCCGCAGGCTCATTAATTGTTTCTGCCATATTATCACTGGCTGCACTTTGGTTTACTTATAAATCTTATCAGCAGGATAAATATAGCAATATTTCTAATGAAGAATGGCAGTCGAAAATGATTAGATTGCAAAATGAAAATATTAATAAGTATAGGTTAATCGAAACAGAAGTAATTGACTTAAGAAAACAGTTCTCAATTCAACAACTGGCTATTGAAAAAGCTAAGCCGCCAAAAAAGAGTCAATCTAAATAGCTAATTGGACTTTTATGAAAAAACGCCTCCGCACGCGCAAAAAAAATTATTCTAAAAAAGTGGGCATGCCGCCTGGAACGCCCAAGTATATTGGCTCGCAGAGCACCAATATTTTGAGAAGCCATGTTCTATTTAAACTTATTTAAAGCACTTAACGCACACAACATCGATTATCTGCTGGTCGGTGGTTTAGCCGTTAACTTGCATGGTGTGCCGCGCATGACGATGGATGTGGATTTAGTGATTGCTTTGAATGCGGACAATATCGCCAAACTGGAAGCTTGCGCCAAATCGTTAAATTTGCGCCCCAGCGTGCCAGTTAAGTTGGCAGACATTGCAGATGCGAATAAACGCGCAGCTTTGTTTAAAGAGAAGCATTTAATTGCACTTTCGTTGATTAGCGATAAGCCTGAAATGCCAACGGTGGATATTGTGATTCATCATCCGCTAGACTTTAAAAAAGCTTACCAAAATAAAGTTGAGCGAGATATTTCTGGAACGCCTGTGATGTTGGCTAGTATTGAAGATATGATTACAATGAAAAAAGCGGCTGGGCGCGCGCAAGATTTAGCTGATATTAAGCATTTAGAGCGGTTTTTACATGAAAAAAAGTGATCAAAAATTGGACGGTTTTAGCTATTTTGTGAGCGACGAACAGCTGATAGCTTTCGCAAAAATGAGCGATTTAGAGCGCTTACAATGGGTGGAAGATGCTCGCCTTTTTACATTAATGGCACAAACACCAGAAACCAAAGCGCGGCATGAAGCGCTGCGCAAACCTACTTAAACCTACTTAAACCTACTTAAACCTAGTTAAACATGAAAAAACGCCTACGCACACGCAAAAAACATTACGCTAAAAAAGTGGGGTTGCCGCCTGGAACGCCCATGTATATTGGCGATATAGACATTACCAAATTAGATAAACCAAAAATCACTAAAATTGCCTACAACGCAAGTGAGCTGATTGAGTGCGAGCTAAACGCAGAAACATTGGCCAGCTTTAAGCTGAGTGAGGCGATAAAGTCTGGTAAAAAACTATGGCTAAACGTGCATGGTGTGCATGATGCCGCGCTGATTAAGCAGATTGGCGACATGTTTAAGCTGCACCCATTGGTGGTGGAAGATATTTTAAATACCGAGCAACGCCCCAAAGTTGACGAGTTTGAGGATTATATTTTCCTAGAAACGCGACATTTTTATTACGAAAAAGAAAATATGTCTGTCAACAGCGAGCAAATTAGTATGGTGCTAGGCCGCAACTTTTTGCTGACTTTTCAAGAGCGTTCAACGGGTGCTTTTGAGCCTGTGCGTGAGCGTTTACGCGCCAACCATGCACATACACGTGCGCAAGGCGTGGACTATTTGGCTTATGCTCTATTGGACAGTGTCGTAGATGGTTATTTTAAAGTGTTAGAAGATGTAAGCAACGACAGCGAGGATTTGGAAGACCGCCTATTAGCTAAGCCCAGCAATGCAGAGCTGCGCAATATTCACCAACTAAAACATGTCAGCATTGAGCTGCGCCGCGCGGTGTGGCCATTGCGCGAGGTGATTAACAACTTAACGCGTAACGAAAAAGGCTTTTTTCAGCCCAGCACTGTGCCTTATTTGCGCGATGTGTATGACCACACCGTGAGTTTTATTGAATCGCTGGAATCAATTCGCGATAGTTTAAGCGGCATGATGGATATTTATATGGCAAGCGTCAGCCAACGTGTGAATTTGGAGTTGCGCGCCCTCACCGTCGTCGCCATGCTGTTTATGCCCGCCACGCTTATTGCAGGCATTTTTGGCATGAACTTTGACACAATGCCTTGGCTAAAAGCGGCGAATGGCTTTTGGTGGGCGCTGGGTTTGATGGGAAGCATTGCCGCGATGATGATTACCATTTTTTGGCGTCGACAGTGGCTGAGTAGCAAGACTTAATTTTTCTTAACGACACTGGATTCCGCGTCTGACCGTAAAGGTCTTCACCGTGGAATATAGGCACTAAAGTGCGTTATTCACATGCGAAAGTACATATTGACAAACCACCGTCATACCGACGAAAGTCGGTATCCAGTGTCGTTAATATCAAAGTCGCTGAATTCCGACTTTGCGAGCATTTGCTTCGCAAATTGCCTGCTTAAACCATTTCGTCGGAACGACGAGGAGGCTAAACGATGGTCGGATACAAATCATTCCAATACGGATTAGACTTTTCAATTAACTCTATCTTCCACTGCCGCTTCTACTCTTTTAGTTGCTTTTCACGCGTTATCGCGCTTTCCATACTACCGTGCATTTCATACCAAACCAATGTATGTACTTGATGTTGTTTAGTAAAGCCTTCAACAAAATCAGATTTATGCTCCCAAATTCGTTTAACTAAATCTGAAGTAACGCCAATATATAACGTGCCGCTGCGTTCGCTTGCTAGGATATAGACGTAAGGTTGCATTTTAACGACACTGGATTCCGACTTCCGTCGGAATGACGGCTAATAATGGTAGCATTTTATTTAATCAGTTGTGCATACTTCGCCCGTATCTTGGCCGCTTTAGGCGCTGCCACCGCCATGCAATAAGGGTTGCCAGGATTTTTATCGAAATAATATTGGTGATAATCTTCGGCTGGGTAAAACGTGCTGGCACCGTTGATTTCTGTGACAATTGGCGCATTGTAAATAAATGCGCTGTTAAAACCTTCAATCGTGGTTTCGGCTGCCTCAAATTGCGCCGCATTTTGGCAAAACACAGCCGAGCGATACTGTGTGCCGATGTCGTTGCCTTGGCGATTTAGCGTGGTTGGGTCGTGACTTACCAAAAACACTTCTAGCAGCGTTTCAAAGCTAATAATATCAGCATCAAAGCTGATTCTAATGCCCTCAGCGTGGCCTGTATCGCCGTTGCAGATATTTTTATACGTTGGGTTGACCGTATGACCACCAATATAGCCAGATTCAACCTTGCTCACGCCTTTTAGCTGACTAAATACGGGTTCGGTGCACCAAAAACAGCCGCCAGCGAAAATTGCAATTTGTTCGTTACTCATGATGTTTTTACCTTAAAATTGTAAACTTAGTTTGACAGTTATTAATCAATATTACACACCAAACATTACACCAAACTCAAAACTAAAAGCATGGCTTTAAATGCATTATATGTCGATTTCAACTCCTACTTTGCTTCGGTAGAGCAACAATGTCGCCCAGAGCTGCGCGGTAAGCCGATTGGCGTGCTGGCGGTGATGGCGGAAACCACTTGCTGCATCGCCGCCAGTTACGAGGCCAAAGCCTTCGGCATTAAAACTGGAACTGCTGTGCGCGATGCGCGTAAGTTATGCAAAGATATTATTTTTGTAGAAGCACGACCACCGCTTTATGTGCAATATCACCATAAATTAATCGAGATTGTCGAAAGCTGCACCCATGTCGAAAAAGTCTTATCGATTGACGAAAT
>JAYVRE010000012.1:0-3115 GCA_043776535.1 Methylotenera sp.
AACAAAAGAGCGCTACGCTAATTTTTATGAAGTTTTAGATTATAGTCGACGCTCCGCCAACCCAATAGGCACCTTGTTGCTGCACCTTTTTGGCAAAGCTACACCCGAGAATATTGTTTACTCCAACAAAATCTGCACCGCCTTGCAACTTATTAATTTTTACCAAGATGTAAGCATTGATTTTGAAAACGAATTCCACAAATCACGCGTTTATTTGTGCCAAGACGAGATGCAACAGTTTAATGTCACCGAGGCACAAATCGCCAGCAAGCACGTCAACAGGCATTGGGAGAACTTTATGCTATTTAACATTGAACGCGCTGAAGCTATGCTGCACGAAGGCAAGCCGCTTGGAAATGTGCTGCTAGGCCGCATTGGCCTTGAAATGCGCCTGATTATTAGCGGTGGTGAGCGTGTTGTGTATAAACTAAAAAATGCACGCGGTGATATATTTAGGCATCGCCCCACGCTACAGGCTTGGGATTGGCCAGTGATTTTGCTGAATGCTTTGCTAAAATAAACTTCTACAATAATATTAATGACGCCATTAGAATACTGTAAACAAAAAGCCGCGCAAAGCGGCTCTAGCTTTACTGTTAGTTTTATTTTCCTGCCCAAAATTCAACGCGAGGCCATGACCGCACTTTACGCATTTTGTCGCGAAGTGGACGACGTGGTGGATGAATGCACCGATTATTCGGTAGCACAAACCAAGCTTAACTGGTGGAAAAGTGAAGTGGCTAATTTATACCTCAACACGCCACAGCACCCCGTCACTAAAGCCTTGCAGCCAGTTGTGGCACAATTTAATCTCGCGCAAGAACACTTTTTAGAGATTATCGACGGCATGGAAATGGATTTAAAATTCAACCGCTACGAAGACTTTAAGCAATTACAACTCTATTGCTACCGCGTTGCCAGCGTGGTCGGCTTACTTTCGGCGCAGATTTTTGGCTTTAAAAACCGTAAAACGCTTAAATATGCACACGATTTAGGTATGGCGTTTCAACTCACTAATATCATCCGCGATGTAGGCGAAGATGCCCGTAGAGGTCGTATTTACTTGCCACTAGACGAATTGAAAAAATCCAAAGTTACCGAAAATGACATTTTGCAAAGCCGTGAAACGCCACAATTCAAAGAGCTCATCGAATACCAAATAGAACGTGCAGAAAGTTATTACGACAAAGCCTTACGCGAGTTGCCTGCCGAAGATGCCAAACAACAACGCACAGGCTTAATGATGGCGGCGATTTACCGTACGCTACTGCGCGAAATTAAGCGTGACAGCGCAGAAAAAGTCTTAAATAGTAGAACCTCAATTCCGCCTTTTAGAAAATTGATGCTCGCGATACAAACTTATTTTAAATATGCTTAATGGCTAATCAAGCTAAACACGCCATAGTGGTTGGCGGTGGCATGGCAGGCCTAGCAGCCGCATCCAGCTTGGCTCACAGAGGCGTTTCCGTTACGCTGCTAGAAGCCGCATCGCAGCTAGGTGGGCGGGCGCGAAGCGTGGCGATTGAGTTTAATAGCCAAGTCATTCAGCTTGATAACGGCCAACACATCATGCTGGGCGCTTATCGTGAAACCTTGAAATTGTTAGCGAGCATTGGCATTCAAGAGGAAGATGCTTTTTTGCGTGTTCCGCTCACTTTAGATGTGCGCGCTGGAAATCAAACCGCCTTTAAATTATGCACGCCCGCTTATTTGCCCACTCCACTCAACCAGCTTGTGGGTTTTTTATGTTGTTCTGGCTTAAGTTTTAGCGAGCGAATTGCGGTTATTAAATTCATGCTCCGCCTGAAAAAAAGCAATTACCAATTGGAAGCTGACGAGCCGCTGGCAGATTTTTTGCAAAGCAATCAGCAATCTAGCAATGCTATCACCCTGCTGTGGGAGCCACTGTGCCTGGCGGCGCTCAATACGCCTATTAGCATTGCCAGCAGCAAAGTATTTTTAAATGTGTTGCGAGATACTTTTAATAGCAAAAACAGTGCAGATTTTTTATTACCTAAACACGATTTATCGCAACTATTTTCGCAACCTGTCGAGAGTTATTTCAAGGCAATTGGCAAAAAAATTATGCTGAATCAACGTGTTAAGAGCATCACGCCGAACCAAAATGGCTTTACAGTTTCTTGCAAACAAGGTTTAATCAAAGAAAGTCAAACCGATGAGAGCTCATTTGAGGCTAGCCATGTAATCGTGGCCATGTCGCCAGTGCGGCTTCGCAATGTCATTGCCGATTTACCTAAGCTAGATTTAGTCGCCAACCAAACCGAAAGCTATGAATATCAACCTATTTACACCATTTATTTGCAATACCAAAGCAACGTAACCATCTCTGCGCCTATGCTGGGCTTGATTGGTGGTGTCAGTCAGTGGGTGTTCGATAGGGGAATTTTATGTGGCCAACACGGATTAATGGCGGTGATTATTAGCGCAGAAGGTAAACATCAACAGCTCACACAAGATGCATTGGCGTTAAAAGTTGCACAAGAACTAAAAGCCTCGTTCCCACAATTAGCCCAAGCACTTTGGCACAAAGTCATTGCCGAAAAACGCGCGACCTTCTCGTGCACTGTAAATTTACCCAGGCCTACCCACGCAACACCCTACCCCAATTTATATTTAGCAGGTGATTACACTTACGCCGATTACCCGGCGACCATAGAAGGCGCGGTACGGAGCGGAATTTCTTGTGCGGATTTGGTGTGTAATACGTAAGCGTCGTCATTCTGAGCAAAGCGAAGAATCCAGAACTTCGCAACCGTGTTAAAACTGGGTTCTTCGGCTAAAGCCTCAGAATGACAGTGTTCTTTTAACAGACTTCTATTAAACGCAGAAATTAATGCCCTGCAAGCTGCATAGGTATTGGGCTGCAGAGCATCATATATTTAACGCTTTTATCTGTTTCTCAACTGATTCAACGCCTGCTCCAAGCGTTCTACCGCAATCACTTCCAAGCCAGCAATTTTAGTTTTTGGCGCGTTGGCTTTAGGCACAATGGCTTTAGTAAAACCTAATTTTGCGGCCTCCTTCAAGCGCATTTGACCACCTTGCACTGGGCGTACTTCGCCCGCCAATCCAACTTCACCAAACACTATAAGTT
>JAYVRE010000013.1:0-12186 GCA_043776535.1 Methylotenera sp.
ATAGCGCTGAATAAAATCGACACTGTTTTTTGCGTAGTCAAAACGTTGGTCGGCAATCGTAATGGCTTGTATCAACGCCATGCCATCTGGCTTGAGCAAACTAGCGCATTTTGCAAAGTAAGCATCATAGAATTGGTGACCAACCGCCTCAATCATTTCAATTGAAACTAATTTATTAAATTGTCCTTTTAAGTCTCTGTAATCATTAAATAAAAGTGTTATTTTATCTTGTAGATTTGCGGCAATGACTCGCTGATTAGCCAAATCAAACTGTTGCTGCGAAATGGTGGTGCTGGTCACTTTGCAGCCGTAGTGGCTTGCCGCGTAAATAGCAAAACCGCCCCAACCAGTGCCAATTTCTACCACGTGGTCGGTAGGTTTTAAATCTAATTTTTCGCAAATTACCTGAAGTTTTTTGTTAGAGGCGGCTTCTAAGCTTATATCTTGTGGCGTAAAAATGGCCGATGAATACATCATATTTGAATCTAACCATAGCTTAAAAAAGTCATTACCCAAATCATAATGTGCGGCAATGTTTTTACGGCTACCATCTGCAGTATTGCGATTTAGCCAGTGCAGCACTTTCAACAGTGGTTTAGATACCCATTGATAACCGCCTTCTAGCGTATCCATGACTTGTTGGTTGGCCGCCATCATGCGAATTACATCGGTTAGATTATCTGCGCTCCAGTAACCTAACATATACGCCTCACCTGCACCAATGCTTCCACCAAAAGCTATTTCACCATAAAAATGCACATCATTTACCGTAATAGTCGCGGCAATGCTTTTATCGTGGCCAAATTCAAATTTTTGACAATTTTCGATTAAGGTTAAATGGCCTTTTTTAAGATTTTTTAGCCTAGAAAACACTTGCCTCCGCGCTAGGTTTTGCAACCAAATATTGCGTTTTTTTGCTTTAAGCGGGTTTGTGAGAATTTCTTGGTTTGCGATCATATTATGGATGTGCGTAAAAAGGGATTCGTTTAAGCCAAAGTAGCAGGGCGTTCCAGTAGATGCCCAAAACAACTTTTAGCGTCATAAAGGGGTAAGTTAGTAATATGCGATTTAACGCGGTATGGCTTATTTCTAGGCGTTGTAGCGCCAATGTGGCATTGAATAGCTGCTGATTGCTTTGGTAGTTTTTCATGTGCACTAATAACTGCGCACCTTCCAGTTTAAATGCCCAATCGTAATTAACATCTAGCGGCATAAAAGGTGAAACATGGAATTTTTTATCAAGTTTAAACGCAGTAATTACCCCGTTTTTTGTTTTTTTAACTAATTTTTCTGCTTCATAATCATGTACATAAGCATAATCTTCATCCCAAGGCGTATTGGTAATGTGCGTAACAATGGCCTGTAGACTTATGTTGTCAGGTTCAAAGCAGTAATAAAACGAAACAGGGTTAAAGCAATGCCCAAAATAACGCATATTGGTAAGTAAGCATATTGCCCCGCGTGGCGCATGACCTGTGGCTTGCAAGACTAAATTGTTGATTTCAGATTTAAGTGGCTTTGACGCATCGCCATAATAATCGGCGCGTTTAAAGCAGGCAATGTTGGTTTTTTCGTAAGACCAAAAACGAGTTTTTTTAAACAACTGCGGCAACTCGTCCAAATCGAGGTACATCATAAAGGCCTTATAACGAAAGCCGTGCGGCTTAGGTAAAAAGCGTTGGTGCGCAATAAAACCAGAATAAATAGCGCTATTCAAGGCTTGCACCTTTTGCCGCAATCGCCCCAAAATGTTGCAGCGCGGCCAGCGCGCTCATCACACCATCTTCATGAAAACCATTGCGCCAGTATGCACCAGCAAAACCTGTGCGGTTTTGTCCGCTAATCTCTGCGTGTCTGGCTTGCGCGGCTGTGCCTGCTAGCGTAAACACTGGGTGCGTGTATTTCAAGCGCTTAATCACTTTAGCTGGGTTAATTAAATCGGTATGGTTTAGCGTGACTAAAATTGGCTCTGGTGATTGAATGTTTTGTAAAATATTCATGTTATAAGTCACTTGTACTTTATTAGTGACTGGGAAAGTATTGGTCACTTGTACTTCATTAGTGACGGGAAAAGTATCAGTCACTAAAACTTTAGCAGACGCATTGACCGTCACATGGTAATTCCATGCGGCCCAAGCTAATCCGCGCTTAGGCATCAGGGTTCTATCGTGGTGCAGATAAATGCTATTCTCTTGGTAAGGAATCGCCCCCAAAATTTCGCGTTCTTGTACGCTGGCATCTGCCCCCAGCATAGCTAAAGCTTGGTCGCTATGACAGGCAAAAAATACGTAATCAAAGGCTTCTTCGTCACCTTGTTGCGGTTTTATTTTTACACTGTTGTTTAAACGTTTAACGCTTGCTATTGGCGTGTTTAATCTAATATTCTGTATGAAACCCTCAGTTAACTTTTCTACATATCGTGCCGAACCACCCACAATAGTGCGCCATTGTGGGCGATTGTTCACGGTAAGCATGCCATGATGATGAAAAAATCGCACCAAAAATCGCGCAGGAAAGTGGAGCATTTGTGCGGCATCGGTTGACCAAATCGCAGCGCCCATTGGAATAATATAATTGTGAATAAACAAGGGTTTATAATAATTTTGTGTTAAATATTCACCCAAACTAATTTCGCTTGCACTTTCATTAGCGCTTTCTAACAAGGCAAGCGATTCTTTATTAAATCGTAGAATATCCAAAATCATGCCGTAAAATTTGGGTTTAAAAAAGTTACTACGCTGCGCAAATAAACTATTCAAATTAGTCCCGTTATATTCCAAGCCTGTGGCTTCGTTGCGCACACTAAAGCTCATGCTACTCGGCTGCCAATCTACTTTTAGCTCATCTAACATCTCATTAAAATGGGGATAAGTGCGGTCATTGAACACAATAAATCCTGTATCGATTGCATAATTTTTACCAAAAAGCGCAATATCATGCGTGTGTGTATGGCCACCAACGTGGCTGTTGGCTTCAAACACGGTGATGTTGTGCTTTTTGTGAAGATGGTAGCCGAGCGTATTACCAGCAATGCCACTGCCTATGATTGCAATTTTCATTTGTATTTTTTACGCTTAGTATTTTTTTGATTCACGAATTGCAATGGGCACTGTACGTAAATTCCAAATTAAGCCCAGCGCGGCTAAAAGGCGCAAACCATAGTAAGTAAAATCAATTTCCCACCAATAAAAACCTTGGCTAGCCGATCCTGGGTAGTGATGATGATTGTTGTGCCAACCTTCACCCAAGGTAAAAAGTGCAATGATGAAGTTATTACGGCTGTGGTCGCGCGTCATGTAACGGCGCTTGCCCCAAAGGTGTGCCAGCGAATTAACGCTAAATGTGACGTGGTAAAGCACCACGGTGGAAATGACAAAGCCCCACACCAAAAGCTGCCAACCATCTGTTTCAAGTTGGGGTGCTTTGATTGCTAATAATTCACCAAGACAGAAAATACCGACTGCAAAAAAAGTAGGTACTACTACATCAAAGCGATCTAAAAAACGCAGCTCAGGAAATTTGGCTAGCTCTTTAACGCGCTCAAACTGCGTGTGAAAATTAGCGCTGGATAAAAACCAGCCGATATGACTCCATAAAAAACCATGCTGCACGGGTGAGTGTGCATCGGTTTCTTGGTCTGAATGCGCGTGATGATTGCGATGGTGCGCCGCCCACCATAAAGGCCCGCGCTGCACAGCGGTTGCACCTAACAAGGCAAATATGAATTGACCTGTACGACTGGTTTGAAAAGCTTTATGCGCAAAATAACGGTGATAAAAACCTGTAATCGCAAACATTCGTAGTGCGTAGAGCGCAACTGCAAATAGTACAGAAAAAGTGCTGTAACCTACCAAGAATAAGGCAAAGCAAGCAATATGCATCAGCACAAATGGAACAACACGCCAATAATCGATACTGCCATCAAGCACGTATTTATTGGCTTGCAGGGCATTGTTATCAAACCATGTACTGATTTTGGAAAGAAAATTAGATTTAACGAACATGTGATTTTCCTAGAAACTATTTTTAATTAGTTGGCTTTATTATTTAGGTAAGCTATGCGGTACTTTGCGCAGCTTGCTGATGTCGTAACCCCAGCCTTTAATTAAATTCACCAGCACTTGATAGTCTGCATCACTCATTTGTGGGGCGCGCGCCATAATCCACACATAATCGCGAGCATTGCGTGCAATGATGGTGCGTTCATAATTTTCGTCTAGGTAGGCAATGCGGTATTCAGCCTTAATTGGCCAAATAAATTGCATAGCCCATAGCGCGTTGCCACTATTGGGGCGCACAAAACCTTTAGGCTCATATTTTTTTGCTGAACCATTCAGCGCGCCTTTATTGAAAGTGAAGGTGGTGGCAATGGTGCCGTCAGCATTCAGTTTGTAGTTCTCAATGGCGTTAAAGCTTTTAGTTTCAATCGCGGTAGGAATGGCTGCAATCACATACCAATCACCCATAAACCGAGGCAAATCAACTTGCTTTACTGTAGCAATTTCATTCATTTTGTTTCCCATACAGCCAGCGATTAGCACGCTATAAATAATTAAAAGTAAAACTTTAAGTTTATAATTTATCATATTGATTATATTAATTTATATATAATATTGTAGCCTTCAGGTGTAATAGATTTTAACGCTACCCACTCGTTTTTTTGGTTATACCAAAGTTCGATATTGAGCTTATTTTTCCCATTAAGAGAGCCTGTTAATTTGTAATGTGTGGTATCAGTGGGCTTACCTTTTACCATAATCGATTCGTTCGCCTGCTTTTCAAAATGCGTATCTAAATAGTCGGCATTTTGAGGGTTTAATAGCTTGCTTTGACTCAGTATTTTTGGGTTCCAATAAGCAAATGTCATGGTGCAGGCGGGTAATGTTTGATTGCTTTTACCATCGCTCACTTCAAAACCAACGCTTGTTTTTTTGCCATTCACCTTGGTTGTCAGTTTGTCTTCTATGGTGTTTACCTCGATGCCTTCTAAGCAACCGTCTTGCCAACGCTCTTTTGAAGTGTGATCATATTGATAAGCATTAATAAACAATACTTTAACGTTGAATTTTGCGCGGCTAGTAAGTAAATTATTTGCGTATGTAAACGTGTGTTTGCCGATTTTACTTTTGTCCAAATACACGTCAAACGCCCATTCCTGTGCCATTAGACTGCTAGAAAATAAGGTTAAAGCCAATATTAGTACACTATTTCTCATATTCAATTTCTCAAAAAATTAGGGATAAAGGCATTGGTTTTTTTTATGTAATCAGCATAAGCAGGGCGGCGGTCAATAATGGTGCTTTCTAGCAGGCTCACTCCGCTCACTTTAAGTAAAAGTAAGGTCATTAAAATGGGTGAAATAATCGCCCACCAAGCCCCGCCAGCCAACGCAAATAAGTAAAACCCCCACCATACACAGCACTCACCAAAATAGTTAGGATGGCGGCTGTAGCGCCATAAACCAGTGGCTAATACTTTGCCTTTATTGCTTGCTTTGGCCTTAAACTGGCTAAGTTGCCAATCAGCAACAGTTTCCCAAATAAATCCAAAAATAACCATTGCTGTGCCAATATAATCGAGCCAATTAATTTTGGTGCTGCTGGAAACTGCACCAAATAAGGAGGTTGAGATAATCCCTGCCAGCACCGCCTGTAAGCCAAATACAATATAAATACTTTTAAACCAAAAATAGGGTTGATTATTTTGACGGATTTCAGCATAACGATGATCTTCATGTGAACCCCAGTTGCGCCAAGTAAGGTAAACACATAAACGCAGCGCCCAAATGGTCACTAGCGCTAGTATGAGCAGCGCTCTTGACGAAAGTTCGGTCATTAGCATTGCAGTTGTGTAAGCTGCCAGCGCAAAAAATAAGCTCCACATGCTATCAACATGGGTGACATTGTTGCGCACTAAACTAAACAGCCAGCCAAGCAAGGCAAATAACCCGATGGCGTATAAGCTAAGCAAATATATTGACCAACTAGACATTTTGTTTAAACACTTTATTCAAAACCATCAAATTTTTCAGAAATTTTAAGCAGCAGCGGCGTTAAAATGCCCCAGCCAACACTTAGCGCAATATAGCTCATGGGCACGGTGTTTAGAGTCACTGCACCTAATTTTTGTGCACCCATATAAGCTAGCGGCCCGCCAATAGCGCCAAACAAAATTGCCACCAGCCATTTGCCACGCATCCAGCGCAAACTGACATTCAGCACGGTAACAAACACTGCCCACAACGCTAATATCCATGCTGGAACTATAGATGTGGAGTATTGACCTATGCCCCAACCATGCGCTTGATAACTGATTAAATGGCTACTTAACATCAATTGATCAAACATACCACCAATTAGCAACGCAACTACCAATAAAACAATTTCTGGTTTAACTTGCTTGGCTTGTAGTAAATGCCAAGCCACAATCACAGCGACTACTATTACGCCTAACCAAGGCAATTGCTTGCCAGCACCTAAAACGCAAGTAAACCAGCCAATTTGAAATAATACAAAATTAATAATAAGCTGTGATTTAGACATACGAGTTAAATCTTACCTTTTCTCGAAAAGGTAATGACCAATCCACCATTCTTGGCCATTGTTATAGCCAAAAAGCTCGGCACACGCCATATAAAACATACGCCAGCGGTTGCGCCATAGAGTGACATTTGCAGCGCCGTAAGTATTGGCTAAAATCGGTGTAATCAAGTCATGATTGGCATCCATATTTTGTAGCCAGGCATTGGCAGTTTTTTCGTAATGAGTGCCATCCCAGCACCATCGGTTGACTAACTTTAAATCATCTTGAAAATATGCTGGCAAATCGTCAGATGGCATTATGCCGCCGCTGAAGAAAAATCGGCTCATCCAATTATCATCTTGGTTATCGTCACTTTGCACTTCAAACGCATATGGCGTGTTGCGATGCACAAAAATATGCTTAAAAAATTTGCCATTGGGCTTAAGCCAAGTTGCCACTTTGCCGTATAACACCTGCCAATTACGCATGTGCTCAAACATTTCGACTGACACGATGCGGTCATAGCGGCTAGGCGCCTCAAACACATTCATATCAGCAGTAATAATGGTTAAGTTGGTAATACCTCGCGATTTCGCCATCTGCGTGATGTATTCACGTTGCGAGTGTGAGTTGGAGACGCCAGTAATTTGCGCATTGGGATAGTGTGTTGCTAGCCATAAACTTAAGCTACCCCAGCCATAACCCAGCTCTAAAATTTGTTGGCCATCTTGAATATCTGCATGTTCGCAGGTTTGATTCAACGCAAGTATTTCCGCATCGTCTAAATTTTGAGTATCGGGCATCCAAAAACAGCTGCTGTATTTACGTTGCGCGCCCAAGCAATAAAAGAAAAACTCCTCTGGCACCTCGTAATGTTGGGCATTCGCCAGCTCGGGCAACGGCGCAATGCTACTAGTATTCATGTGCGCTACAAAATCAATCAGTTTTTTTGCTGCATACTCGCAATCATTAGCTGAAATTTCTATTAACCTTTTCTCGGTTAATTGTCGTATGCCTTTGCGAACTAAAGCGTCAGGCAACTTTCCTGATTCTGCTAATTTAATGGCTAAACTCATTGCTGGTGCTTTCTTTCCTAAATTATTTAAATTTGCGTTAACTTACCTTGGTACAGCACAGCACCCGTTGGTTGCCCAGTAGGCGATCCACCAAGCGGCTCTAAACTTACTGCCAAACCACTGCTTGCAAGCATTAAAGCGACTTCACCCGTCACTTTTACAATGGCATTACCCTGTTGTGGTAATAAGCCAAGTGAAATTGGTTTTGATTGATCAGCAGGCAATAACCATAACTCAAACGCGTTATCTGGCTTTGTTTCTAAACTGGCCAGACTCTTAGCACGAATTTCAGATTCACCCTTGTTGTTTTTAGTTAAACTCAGTAGCCAGCCTGCTTGTGTTTTGTCATTAGCAAGTAATGCAACTTGCGCGGGCTCAAATTCAATCACTTGTTTAGGAGATTGCATAATCAAGAAAGTTGCAAAAGAGGCCGCTAATGCTGTTGATAAAAATGCCAGACTTTTCCAAAAGGGGCTAGCAGTTGCTGTGCTACTCTTAAACAACCGCGTTTGAATATTTTGCCAAACTTTGCTGGGTGGCTGAGCTGCGGGCACAGTATCGGCCAACAAATGAATATGCGATTCCCACCAATTATGTGTCTGCGCCCAATCAGGACGTTGTCTTATTAACTGTTCATAACGCCTGCGGGCTGCACCTTTTAATGACCCCAGTACATATTCTGCAGACAGCATATCGGCTATTTTTTGATTGTCATAACGCATTATTTAACTCCTGCCAAGCAAGTTTTAAGTGCTTGTAGCCCGCGCCTAATCCAAGTTTTTATGGTGCCAAGCGGCTGTGCTAAATGCTCGGCTAGTTGCTCATGTGCCAAACCATGAAAGTAACTTAAAGCAATGGCTTGCCGTTGCAGCGGCGCCAAGTGGCTCATGCAATTGATCAAAGCTTTAGATTCACTTCTTTCGGTAGCACGCTCTAATGGGCCAAGATCATCTGAGGCCCAATCATCAAAGCTTTGATCATCTGAAAGTGAGGATTCTTTTGGCATGGCGCGCAGCAAATCAAAGCATTTATTACGTACAATAGTGGTCATCCATGTCATCACGCCAGCTTTTTCTGGCCGATAGTTTTGTGCATGATGCCAAATGTTCACAAAAGCATCTTGCAAGGCTTCTTCAGCTAAATCGCGCCGATTTAAAATGCGTAGAGACAAGCCAAATAACTTGGCGGATGTGGCTTCATATAATGCCTGAAAAGCAGCACGATCGCCTTGTCCACTAAGTGCGATTAAGTGAAATAGCTCTTCTGATGATTTTGTTTGATTCATAATAATTAGCCTGCTAAGTAAAATTCGATATTACCTTATTTTTATTTTTGGTATGTAATTTGCCATAAAAATAATATTTAAATGCATGAATTATTTTAAAAATAATCAGGTAATTATTTGAAATAATCGCCTGATTAACACATTAAAAACCAAATTACTCAGTCGTTGTTGCAAATACTGGTGGTACTGCGTTGCCAGTAGTAGTTTCAATTTCACGATACATTGGTGCCAATTTTGCTAGCAACTTATTTTGTGCTGAAAATGGCACATTATGCTTATCCATCGCAAACTGAAACTGCTCAACCAAACCATTAAAACCTTCACGATTCACCTTCATATTCGCGTGTGAAGTTTTCATGTCACGGCCTGCATATTTGCAGCCACCGTTCATTAACTCGCACATTTGCTCAACTAGCATAGCCTTAATAAAGGTTTGTTTATTATTGTCAAAGAATGGTTTGGTGCGCGGGTCAGCCACTAAGCCAATCATAAAATCATCCATAATTTTAACCAATCCTTCTTTGCCACCAAATGCTTGAAAAGTATCTGTGCCTTCCATTGGTGTGTTGCCTAAGTTTGCACTGTGTACCATTGTTTCTGCCAGAACTGGTTGAGCTAGCATCAGAGTACTACTGGTTAATAATGTAGCGATTACTGCTTTTATAGTTAAATTCATGTTGCTTTCCTTGTTTATATTGAATATATGGTTAATTTTATGCATGTTTAGAAGCCAACTTGGTTTTAAAAGCCAACCTGGGTTTAAAAGCCAAATTGCGCCGATAAGTAAATAGCATCTTGTTTGCCATAATCTGCACCAACTGCATCTACTGTAGCAATATTGCCTAAGTACACATATGCAGCAGTGAGGGAAATGTTTTTAGTTGGGGCGTAGGCTACAAAGAGGTCGAATGCATCATCTTCTTGCAAATTAACAATATTTGCGCCACCAAATAATAGATCATTGGCTGGACTTTTAAGGTTGTTTGGTTTCATGCGATACTCAGCACCTACAACTAAATCTTTACGTAATAAGTATGCGGCTGAAACTTCCAGCATCGGCTGATAGCTATCATGTCTATCACCACCAAAACCGAGTAAACCAAACTGGTTCGCTTTAGTAAGACGCAATGTCCCGTTTAGTAACAGGTTTTTATCTAACAGTAATTTGGTTGCCGCGACGTAAATATCGGTACCGTGATCACTTTTGGCGCCTACGACAGCACTTTTTACAAAATCTGAATCATTATTTTCTTTGTACTGTAATCCTACTGCTACTTGTGGCATCCAAGTATCAGCATCTAATACTGCCTCACCCAAAACACGCACTTTTAAACCCACAATCATTTGATCTAAGGTGTCGCGACCAATTGCACCTGGTAAAGCCGCCTCTACTTTATTGCGCAGCTTACTAATATCAAAACGCTGCTCAGCCACCGAAAACTCAACACGGTCATAAAAGCCCACGGTAAAACCATAACTATCTAATCGGTAATCGCTTGATTTGGCATAGGTATAGTGCACATTGCCACCAATTTCGTTATTTGTGCCATAACCACCAATCAGCGCCCAGGGTGTTAAACCACCGCCTGCTGCGCCTTCAACCTGTGATACGCCGCCCGTTAATAATAATTTATTGCTAAAAGTTTGTTCAGCCTGTGCGTTTGAGGCCATTGTGGCAGCAATTACGCTACCAATAAATAAATGTGAAATAGCACTTTTTATTTTGAGTTGATTCATTCATGTTCCCTAAGAATTAAATAGTTTGAATAAGTACTGCTACTGTTTATACGCAATAGATTTTTTTTAGATTCAACAATATGAAAATATTGTTTGATTTTGTCGAAGCGAATGGTTTGGTATATACTATTCGGTATATATTCAAAGCCAATTAGCGAATTTACTGATGAAAAATTATTTTTATAAAACACTCTTTTTAACCTATTTTTTACTGGTTGTAAGTTGTACGCAACTACAAAATAAGTCATCAGCCAAAAATGAAGATTGGCCTAGCTTTGGGCGCGATTACACCAACCAACGTTTTTCGCCAGCTACGCAAATTAATACGGCTAACGTTAAAAAGTTGGTTGAAGCTTGGAAAGTAAATACGGGCGTTTCTGGCAGTTTTCAAACCACACCAATCGTGCAAAATGGCGTGATGTATTTGTCGCTGCCGTTTAATCATGTAGTTGCGCTGGACGCAAAAACGGGTAAAGAGCTTTGGCGTTACAACCACGATAGACGCAAAGATTGGAAAATGTGTTGTGGGCCTGCCAATAGGGGCGTGGCAGTAGCGAATGGAAAAGTCTTTATTGGAACTGTAGATGCCCGCTTAATTGCGCTCAACGCGAAAACAGGCGCAAAAGAGTGGGATATTGACGTGGTGGAAAATGCGATTTTGACTGAAGGTCAAGATGCATTGAACAAAGATGACCCAAATAGCGCACGCAAAGTCACTGGTGGCACAGGTATTGGCATCGCTATGGCACCTGTGGTGTACAAAGGCAAAGTGATTGTCGGCATCACTGGTGTGGGTTATGGCTTGCATATAGATAACCCTACCGCAGATGCGCCATTGGGCGCGGTCATCGGCGTAACTGGACGTTATGGCAGGCCAGGCTTTTTGGCGGCTTATGATGTGAAAGATGGTAAGCGTTTATGGCAATTTGATACGATACCCGCTAGTGGTTGGGAAGGTAAATATGCTGAAACCACAGAAGACGGCGCAACATTTAACCGCGATGTGGCACAAGAAAAAGCGGATTTAGCCAAATACCCCGATGCGGCGCGCTTTGGCGGCGGCTCTGCTTGGAGCACGCCAGCGATTGATTCTGCAAGTGACACGCTTTATTTTGGCACGGGCAATCCAAGCCCGCAAATGAACGATATTTCGCGCCCTGGCGATAATCTTTATACGGTGTCTTTAGTGGCGCTGGATGTTAACACGGGTAAGCGAAAATGGCATTATCAACAAGTACCGCATGACTTGTGGGGCTATGATCTAGCCAGTCCACCCGTGTTGTTTAATTATCAATTGAATGGCAAAACAGTAGCGGCAGTAGGGCAGGCCAGCAAGACAGGTTGGTTTTATATTCACAATCGCACGACTGGCGAATTACTTAAAAAATCTGACGCGTTTGTGCCGCAACAAAATATGTTTAAAAAAGCTACTGTTGAAGGCATCGTCATTTACCCTGGCATTTTAGGCGGCTCCAATTGGTCGCCCGTAAGTGTAGATGAGCAAAACCAACGCGTTTTTATTGAAGGCATTCATTCGCCCATTTTATATACGCTACACGAAACGCC
>JAYVRE010000014.1:0-3079 GCA_043776535.1 Methylotenera sp.
TCGACTCTCAATGCAAAAAGTAGATATTGCGGTTGTGGATTACGGCATGGGCAATTTGCGCTCGGTGTCTAAAGCGGTCGAGCACGTCGCTTCTGGCAAATCTGTCGTCGTCACCAGCGATCCAAAAGTGATTCAAAGCGCAGAGCGCGTGGTGTTTCCAGGCCAAGGTGCCATGCCAGATTGTATGTGTGAGCTAGACGCACGTAATTTGCGTGAAGCAATTATTGAGGCGGCAAAAAACAAACCGTTTTTAGGCATTTGCATTGGTATGCAATTGCTATTTGATCACTCTGAAGAAGGTGATACTGCTGGCTTAGGCTTATTTAAAGGCAATGTGAAACGCTTTGCCGAGCATCTGGTGGATGAAAAAGGTGAAAAATTAAAAGTACCGCATATGGGTTGGAATCAAGTTTATCAAACAAGCAATAACCAAAAGCAAGCGCACCCTTTGTGGGCGGGCATTGCAGATGCAACTAGGTTTTATCATGTGCATAGCTACTATGCAGCGCCGCAAGATGGCGCTATTACGGCGGGCGAGACGGAATATCCAAGCCGCTTTACAAGTGCGGTAGCACGGAACAATATTTTTGCAACCCAATTTCATGTTGAAAAAAGCGCTGCTGCTGGCTTGCAATTGCTGAGTAACTTTGTAAATTGGAAGCCTTAACGAGTAAAGGCTTGGTAAACTAGAAACCATGATTTACCTTATCCTTTTGTTTAACTTACTATTAATAACCACCGCGAATTAATAACAACCATGCTAATTATCCCAGCAATTGATCTCAAAGACGGCCACTGTGTACGCTTAAAACAAGGCTTAATGGAAGAATCCACCGTGTTTTCAGAAAACCCAGGCGCGATGGCGCGGCATTGGGTGAATAGCGGCGGCAAGCGCTTACATTTGGTCGATTTAAACGGCGCGTTTGCGGGCAAGCCGATTAACGAAGCGGCCATTAAATCCATTGTTAGTGCGGTTGGCGGCGATATTCCTATTCAACTTGGGGGTGGCATTCGCGATTTAGAAACCATAGAACGCTATTTGGATGACGGCATTAGCTATGTAATTATCGGCACGGCAGCGGTGAAAACGCCAGGCTTTTTGCACGAGGCTTGTTATGCTTTTCCAGGCCAAATCATGGTTGGACTAGATGCAAAAGACGGCAAAGTGGCCATTGATGGCTGGAGCAAACTTACAGGCCACGATGTGATTGATTTAGCCAAAAAATTTGAAGATTATGGTGTTAATTCAATAATTTACACCGATATTGGCCGCGATGGCATGTTGACTGGCGTGAATATCGAAGCCACAGTGGCACTAGCACAAGCTTTAACGATTCCTGTGATTGCATCGGGCGGCCTAACCAATTTGGAAGATATTAAAAAACTGTGCGCGGTAGCGCACGAAGGCATTATTGGCGCCATTACTGGTCGTGCGATTTACGAAGGCACTATTGATTTTGCTACTGCGCAAAAATTGGCGGATGAGTTGAGTGCTTAAAACCATTCACCACAGAGACACAGAGGCACAGAGAAACTCATTTATTTTATACGTGCTTTTTCTGGCTCAATGCAAGTTGATATTTAAGCCAGCGTTAAAAGCAATATTTAGACGGTACTCTCATTTTCTTTTCTCTGTGTCTCTGTGTCTCTGTGGTGAAAGAGTTTAGACAAATGCTAGCAAAAAGAATCATACCTTGTCTTGATGTTACTGATGGTCGCGTGGTGAAAGGGGTTAATTTTCTTGAGTTACGCGATGCGGGCGACCCTGTTGAAATCGCCAAACGCTACGACGACCAAGGCGCGGATGAACTCACGTTTTTAGACATTACCGCCAGTTCTGATAATCGCGGGCTGCTATTGCATATCATTGAAGAAGTCGCCAGCCAAGTATTTATTCCTTTGACAGTCGGTGGCGGCGTGCGCGAGGTAGAAGACGTGCGGCGCTTGCTTAACGCAGGTGCAGATAAAGTTAGCATTAACACCACTGCCGTACTCAACCCCAACATGGTGCGCGATGCCGCCGCCCGCTTTGGCTCGCAATGTATTGTGGTCGCCATTGATGCAAAAAAGGTAGATAATCAAGCTTATGAATGGGAAGTGTTTACCCACGGTGGCCGCAAGCCAACTGGTTTAGACGCGATAAAGTGGGCAGAATACATGGTAAGCCTAGGCGCGGGTGAGTTGCTGGTGACCAGCATGGATAGAGACGGCACCAAGATTGGCTTTAATAATCCATTGAATCGTGCAATTTCAAATGCAGTGGATGTGCCAATTATCGCCTCAGGCGGCGTGGGTAATTTGCAGCATTTGGTAGATGGCGTAAAACTTGGCGGCGCAGACGCGGTGCTGGCGGCGAGCATATTTCACTATGGCGAATTTACAGTACAACAAGCTAAAGAGTATATGCAGCAACACGGAATAGAGGTAAGGTTATGAGCTGGTTAGACGCAATTAACTGGGATGCTAGCGGGCTTGTGCCTGTTATTGCACAAGAAGTGGTAACGGGCAAAGTGCTGATGTTTGCTTGGATGAACCGCGAAGCCTTGCAGCTGACTAATGAGACCAAACAGGCTGTTTATTGGTCGCGCTCGCGTAATAAATTGTGGCGCAAGGGCGAGGAATCTGGGCATATCCAGCGCGTGCATGAAATCCGCGTGGATTGTGATGAAGATGTAATTTTGTTAAGCGTGGAGCAAATCGGTGGCATTGCTTGTCATACTGGCAGGCATAATTGTTTTTTTAAGAAGCTAGAAAACGGTAATTTGCATATAGACCAGCCAGTGATTAAAAGCCCAGAAGAGATATACAAGCATGAGTGATGTTTTAGACCGATTAGCAGAATTGCTGGAGCAGCGTAAATCTGCTGATCCAACTTCTTCTTACGTGGCGAAATTATATGCTAAAGGCATGGATAGCATACTTAAAAAAATAGGTGAAGAAGCCACAGAAACGGTAATTGCAGCCAAGGGCGGCAACAAAGATGAGATTATTTATGAAACCGCTGATTTATGGTTTCATACATTGATTATGCTTGCCAAGGCAGGTTTAAAGCCACAAGACGTGCTGGATGAATTGGCGC
>JAYVRE010000015.1:0-12036 GCA_043776535.1 Methylotenera sp.
GCGATGGCGAGTTGTGTATCGATACCGATAGGATCGAGTATTGGCGCGAACAGTGTGCCGATTTGCCCAGCGAATGTGCCAGCACTGGCAGGTGCTACATTGCTTGGGTAATTGGTCAATAGCCACACCATCACCACGCCGATGATGATAAATTTAGTGGCGCGGTTTAAAAAATATTTGACCTCTTGCCAGCCGCGCAGCCATATTTGGCGCGGGGTGGGGAAGCGGTATGGCGGCAGCTCTAAAATAAATGGCTCGCTACTTTGGTATTGGCCTTTAAATAGTAAAGCGGTAAAAAATATGGTGGCAAAGCTCATCATGTAAAGCGCAAACATGATGTAGGCCGCTTGACTGGCGGCGAACAGCGTGGCAATCATAAACAAAAATACTTGCAGCCGTGCGGAACATAAAGATAGCGGAATGACCAACATAGTGAGCAAGCGCATGGGGCGGCTGCGCATGACGCGTGTGCCCATCAGCGCGGGTACGTTGCAGCCAAAGCCCATTAATACCATCACAAAGCCACGACCATCGAGGCCAATTTTGGCCATGAAGGCATCCATGAGAAAAGCTGCGCGCGATAAATAGCCACTGTCTTCTACCATGCTCATCACCAAGAAAAAAAGCACAATAATCGGCACGAAAGCCGCCACCGTACTGATGCCATTAAAAATACCATCGAGCAACAAGCCGTTTAGCCAAGTAGGTAGGCCAGCAAATAACGGATCTAAAATGCTAGAGCGCAGCAAGGCGAGTAGCCAAGCCATGCCATCTTGCAGTGGTTTGCCTGCGGTAAAAATAAACTGAAATAGCAAAAACATGGCGGCAAAAAATATTGGCAAACCAAACCACGGGTGCAGCAACACTTTATCGATGTTATCGGTGGTGTTATCGGTAAGTTGAGTGGGTATTTGCACCGTTTTTTTCACGATGTCTTGCATTTCTTGCTCAATCTGTACATCGGCTTCTAGCAAGGTAGCAATTTCTTGTGGCGAAACCGCATTAAACTTTTCTGCCAGTTGCTTGGCCGCCATTTGTAGGGCTTGCGGGCAGTTGTCGCCATATTTTGCGCTAATCAGCTTGACGGGCAAGCCGAGCTGTTTTGACATGGCTTCAGCATCAATACTGATGCCAGAACGTTTGGCTTCATCTTGCATATTAAGCAACAAAATGGCGGGCAGGCCGAGATTTTTAATTTGCAAAGCGAGTGATAATTGGCGATCAATCTGCGAGCTATTAAGTACGATGATGGCTAAATCGACACCATTACTGCTTAAAAAGTGGCGCACCACTTGCTCGTCATCAGAGAATCCGTGCAGATCGTAAATGCCAGGCAAATCAATCAATTCGGCAATATGGCCGCCAATTAAAATTTTGGCGCTCATTAAATCAACGGTAATACCAGGCCAATTGCCAACCCGAGCCGAAGCGCCGCTTAAGCGGTTGAACAGGGTAGATTTGCCCGTATTGGGCATGCCAAGGAGTGCGATGCGCTTCATAGGGAGTAGGGCTTAGGTGCTAGGTTTTAGGCGCTAGGGTTTAGCGAAGCGCTTAAGCAGCGCTTAGTTGAATGCGCTGCGCTTCAACATCGCGCATAATGATGTCGGTTGCGCCTATGCGCACATGTAATGGGCCGTTAAAATTGGCACGGCGAATAAGCTGAATTTGCTTACCGATTCTAAACCCCAACGCATTTAAGCGTTGATGCAAACCTCGCTCAGCATGAATAGCGTGAATAATGCCGTGTTCGCCTGGGAGTAAAGTGTTTAAAATAGTCATACTGATTAGTGTAATCTAAATGATAATGGTTCTTATTATTACACTTTTTTATGAAAAGTCAATCAAGTTTGTACGGAATGTTAAAACCATAAACAATAAAGCCCATCACGCGTGATAGGCTTTATTGTTGCAATAATGCTTTATTTATTTGCTAGTAGTCGCGCCAAGAATATCAATCTTAGCTTTTTCTTTTAAGCCAAGCATCAATTTTTCTAGTTTACGTTGCTGCAATGTGCGCTCTAAACCATCTTTTACTTTGTCGTAACTTGGCGTCTGCGTTGCGCGCGTATCAACCAGTTTGATGACATGCCAGCCAAATTGTGTTTGAATTGGTGCCGCAGTGACTTCGCCTTTTTTCAAGCTACTGACTGCATCGCTAAATGGTTTAACCATGCCAGCGGCTGAGAACCAGCCTAAATCGCCACCTTTTTCTTTACTACCTGGGTCAAGTGATTTTTCTTTGGCTAATTTAGCAAAATCGCTACCTTTTTTTAATTGAGCCGCAATATCGGTTGCTTCAGCCTCGGTTTTTACCAAAATATGGCGCGCGCTGTATTCTTTATCACCCAGCTCTTTTTTGTATTGCTCGTAAGCTTCTTTTTTGTCGGCCTCAGATACAGGATTTTTCTTCATAAAATCCGCTAAAAACGCGTTTACCACTAATTTGCGGTGTCCGATTTCTGAGGCAATCATTAAGTCAGAATTTTTATCAACACCTTGTTTTACCGCTTCTTGATAAGCCAACTCAGAGCCTACAAGTTCGTTAATCACTGCATTTTTTAAGCCATCACCTTTTTGACCGCGTGCTTGCGCATCTTTAACAATGTAATCTACCCACGTTTGTTTAATGGGCTTGCCGTTTACTGTTGCAGCTGCGTCGGCAGCATATAAAGCTGGCGTAAAAGCTGGAATAAAAGATAGTGCAGAAAGCGCTGCGATTGCTAAGAATGTTTGCTTGATTTTCATAAGAAATCCTTAAGTTAAAATGATGAGTGTTGCGAGATAAAATTAAACTTGTAGTCTAAATGGTGTCGTCTGGCGAAATTGCAAGTATGCTTATAGCATGAATTTGTTGCGGAATTAAGTCAGTAAGTGCTTGATAAATTAAACGATGTCGCATTATCTGCGATTTTTGCGAAAATTGCGAGCTTACAATTTTTAGCGAGAAATGACCGCCGCCCGTATTGCCTTTGTGGCCTACGTGCTGGGCGCTATCATCTTGTATTTCTACGCTTATGGGGTTAAGTGTGGCTAATCTAGTTTTGATTGTTTCAGCTAAATTCATTCTATACCTAATTAAAATTTCTGATTAAAATTACTGTTTGAAACTTAAGCCTTTAAGGTAGCGTTTTGCGAAAAGGCTTCACTGTAACGTTCGCATACACGCCAGCGATGACAAAGGGATCGGCCTCTGCCCAATTTTTTGCTGCGCTCAAATCATTAAACTCGGCCACAATCAAACTGCCGCTAAAGCCTGCTGGACCTGGGTCTTGGCTATCAATGGCGGGGAAAGGACCAGCCAATAAAAGCTTGCCTTGAGATTGTAGTTCGGTCAAGCGCGCTAAATGGGCAGGCCTAGCAGTCATGCGCGCCTCGAAGCTATTTTCAACATCTTCTGCAACAATCGCGTACCACATATTTATTTCTCTAATTTCTCATCCACTGGTTTCTCATCTACTGGATTCTCATCAGTCGGCTCGATTAAATATTTTCTTAATAGCACTGTTTGCGCGATGATAAACACAAACATCATGCCAGTTACGCCGAATAATTTAAAATTAACCCAAGCATCCAAGCTGTAATTAAACGCTACATACAGGTTTAAAAAGCCCAAGCCAATCAAAAATACCACCCAAACCAAATTCACTTTATTCCATATTGGTTTGGGCGCATTGATCATTTTTCCCATCATTTGTTGAATAAAATTCTTTTTAAAAAACATGTTAGAAACCAATAAAATAGCGGCCATTAGCCAATACAGTATGGTGGGTTTCCACATAATATAAGTTTGATCGTGCAGCAAAAGTGTAATACCGCCCAGCACGCTAATAATGGCGCCGTTTACCAGCAACATTTTTTCTATTTTGCCGTGTCGAATTTTGCTATAAACAATCATAGCAAGCGTCGTACCGATGGCGATGGCGGTCGCGGCAAAAATACCGTAGAGCTTAAAGCCTACAAAAAACAATATAACGGGAAGTAAATCAAAGAAAAATTTCATACGGTCTTTTAGATATATAAGCTTGTCTATCTGCGAAGCTAGTATTTTGCTATGATTTGCTCTTGAATGCAAAACATTGATTGTTTAAATAGCCATGGCCGCACAAATTGATCTACATTGCCACTCCACCATTTCAGATGGCCTATTATCGCCACAGGATTTGGTCGCTCATGCCGCCAAAAGTGGTGTGAAGGTACTGGCGCTTACCGATCACGATGACGTAGGCGGCCTGCAAGCCGCGCGTGAAGCGGCTCTCCAGCATGGTGTACACTTTATTAACGGTGTTGAAATCTCTGCTACTTGGAAAAAACGCACCTTGCATATTGTGGGTTTGAAAATCGACGCAGAAAATGCCGCTTTAAAAACCGCGTTAGATAAAGTGCGCATTGGACGTGATGAGCGCGCGCAAGAAATGGCGACGGGCTTGGCCAAAGCAGGTATTGAGGGCGCTTACGAAGGCGCGAACGCGATTGCCAAGCAAAGCATTTTAACGCGCAGCCACTTTGCACAATTTTTGGTGCAAAGCGGCCATGCGAAAGATGTTAAAACCGTATTCAAAAAGTTTTTAGTCAAGGGCAAGCCTGGCTTTGTTGATCATCAATGGATGAGCTTGGAAGCCGCAGTGGGCTTAATTAATGATAGTGGCGGTAACGCGGTGATAGCGCACCCTGGCAGGTATGATTTGGGCACGATTAATATGATGTTGCTTATGCACGAATTTAGAAGCTACGGCGGCGCGGCGATTGAGGTGGTGACGGGTAGCCACACGCCACCGCAGTATCAACAATTTGCTAAAATCGCGCATCAATTTAGCCTAAAAAGCTCTATTGGCTCAGATTATCATGGGCCAGGCTTATCGTATATGGCCATGGGCTGCGTGCCAGAGCTGCCAGCGGGATGTGTACCCGTGTGGGATGATTGGCCCGAAAAACAATATCTTAATTAATGGCGCAATACTTAAACTAACGTAATGGCACAGTACTTTGTTATTAACGCCGAAAACCCTCAAGCAAGGTTGATTAAACACACGGTAGAGATTCTACTTGAAGGCGGCGTGATTGCTTATCCTACTGATAGTAGTTATGCCCTAGGCTGTATGCTGGGCTTTAAAGATGCGCAAGATAAAATCCGCCAGATTCGTGGCGTGGATGATAGCCATTTATTTACCTTGGTGTGCAGCGATTTAAGCGCGCTTTCTACTTATGCGCAGGTGGATAACAGCCAGTTCAGGCTGCTAAAAGCTAATACGCCAGGTGCTTATACTTTTGTGCTGTGCGCCACTAAGCAGGTGCCGCGCCGTTTGCAGCACCCTAAGCGTAGCACGGTGGGCATTCGCGTGCCCAGCCACGCTGTAGTACAAGCTTTGTTGGAAGCGCTTGGCGAGCCTATTTTGAGTATGACTTTGCAATTGCCAGGTGATGACGAGCCGCTAAACGAGGCGTGGGAAATTCGCGAACGCTTAGAGCACAGTGTAGATTTGGTGATTGATTCTGCCATTACTTATGCGGGCTTAACTACGGTGATTGATTTGACCGAAAGCGCACCAGTATTGATACGGCAAGGCGTAGCAGATGCTACGCCGTTTGGTTTAGCAGGTTAAAATTAAAGGGTAAACATGCAACTAGAAGCACTTTTTTTAAAAATTGTCATTTCGGCCATCCCAATTTTATTTGCTATTACCGTGCACGAGGCCTCACACGGTTATGCTGCCAAATATTTTGGCGATTTAACGGCAGAAAAAATGGGGCGTATTTCGCTCAACCCATTTCGTCATATCGACCTGATTGGCACTATTATTTTGCCCGCAATTACACTCATCGTGGGTGGCGTGTTGTTTGGTTGGGCTAAGCCAGTGCCCGTTAATTTTGCCAATTTGCGTAACCCTAAAAGAGATATGCTGTGGGTAGCGGCTGCAGGCCCTGCTTCAAATTTGGTGATGGCGATTGCTTGGGGTATATTGCTGGGCTTTGTTCAACGCGGGCTGCAAACAGGCGAGTTCCCCACAGCGGCTTATCTTTTTATTGATATGGCTTATGTGGGTATCACTATTAATGTTGTGTTAATGGTGCTAAATTTATTGCCCATGCCGCCGCTAGATGGCGGGCGCATTGCAGTAAGCTTACTGCCCAATAACTTGGCTATGCAATTATCACGCGTTGAGCAATATGGTTTTATTATTTTAATCGTACTCATGTTTACAGGCGTATTGGGTAAAATACTGTCACCTTTTATTGGCTTTTTCGAGCAAATTATTTTTCGTATTTTTGTTTAACGTATATTTATTTGGCTATTATTCATAAAATTATTCACGGTATTGTTTTAATAAAAACTTCTTAAAAATCTAGGCACTATTTCATGGCAA
Source organism: Methylotenera sp. (assembly GCA_043776535.1). GTDB lineage: Bacteria > Pseudomonadota > Gammaproteobacteria > Burkholderiales > Methylophilaceae > Methylotenera_A. The sequence goes on from JAYVRE010000015.1 coordinate 6,363, forward strand.
TCGAACGCGTTTTATCGGGCATGCGCCCTACAGGCAATCTACATTTAGGCCATTACAACGGCGTACTTAAAAATTGGATTAAACTGCAACACGAGCATGAATGCTTGTTTTTTGTGGCCGATTGGCACGCGTTAACTACGCATTACGATACACCAGAAATTATCGAAGCTAGCGTGTGGGAAATGGTCATTGATTGGCTGGCAGCAGGCGTTGACCCTGCCAATGCGACCATTTTTATTCAATCGCGCGTGCCAGAACATGCGGAATTATTTACGCTACTCTCCATGATTACGCCGCTGAGCTGGTTAGAGCGCGTTCCGACTTACAAAGATCAGCAAGAAAAGCTCGCCAGTAAAGATTTATCTACTTACGGCTTTTTGGGCTACCCCTTATTACAAAGTGCGGATATTTTAATTTACAAAGCCACGCAGGTGCCCGTCGGCGAGGATCAAATCCCGCACATTGAATTCACGCGTGAAATCGCACGCCGCTTTAACCACATTTACGGCAAAGAGGCTGGCTTTGAAGAAAAAGCCATCGCCGCCATTAAAAAACTCGGCAGTAAACGTGCGACGGTGTATGAAGAAATGCGCAACGCCTACCAGCAAAGCGGCGATGATGAAGCATTAGACAGCGCGCGCGCCATGATAGAAGAGCAGCAAGGTATGAGTATGGGCGATAAAGAACGCCTACTGGGCTATTTAGAAGGCGGCGGCAAAATGATTTTGGTGGAGCCAGAGTACAAACTGATGCCAGCCAGCAAAATGACAGGTTTAGACGGCCAAAAAATGTCGAAATCGTACAATAATACGATTTCTTTAAGAGAAGATACCGACACCGTTGCCAAAAAAATCAAAACCATGCCCACCGACCCAGCGCGCATTCGCCGCACGGATCCAGGCGACCCAGCCAAATGCCCCGTATGGCAATTGCACGAAGTGTATTCTGACGATATCATCAAAGATTGGGTGCAAATCGGCTGCAAAAGCGCGGGCATTGGCTGCATAGAGTGCAAACAACCCGTGATAGAAGCGGTATTAAAAGAGCTAAAACCAATACAAGAACGCGCAGCGCAATATGCCGAAGATCCAACGTTGGTGAAAAACATCGTCGCTGAAGGCTGTGAAAAAGCGCGGAAATTGGCGAGAGAAACGATGCGGGATGTTAGGGATGCGATGGGGTTGAATTACGGTTAAATATAACTTAGGAGAGAACATGTTTGGTTTTAGTAAAGAAGAGCTTGCTAGTTTTTATCATCAAGTAGTATCAAACGTAGCTCAAAGGATTGGTATTGAAAATTCCGAGTGGAAGTCAATCGGAGAGCTGGGTGTTGAGATATCAAAATTAAACAATGAAATATATGATTCACTTTGTAAGTTTTTTAAGGCTTATCAAGCTTGGTATGATTATTCATATGAAAATGGAGTAGGCAAAGATTTTGATTTCAACAACGGCAGTGGTGCTCAATATATTGAATTGTCAAATAGTAGAGACGCTACAAGAAATGAGTTGCTTAGGCAGCTTAATGTTCTTGAATGAGCAAAGCAAGCGTAGGGTGTGCAAGTGATTTTCTTGCACACCGTTGCAAGGTTGAATTGGTGTGCAAATAAAACCATTTTGCACACCTTACAAAAAGGTAGCGCAGGTGCTCTCGCCTGCATTGGGCATTGCTTGCAAGCGAGGGCGCCTGCGCCTACATGAAGGGTTTTCTCTGTGAACTCTGTGTGCTCTGTGGCCAAAATAAGGTTTTAATTTGTTACTTACAACATCAGAAATTAAAATCAAAGGTGAAGCTTTAACCGACCTGCCGCATGATTTATACATTCCGCCAGATGCGCTGGAAGTATATTTAGCAAGCGTAGGGTGTGCAAAATGGTTTAATTTGCACACCACTAAAATGGATTCCCACCTTCGCGGGAATGACAAATTAGTTTTGGTAGGGTGGGTAACTTGTTACCCACGCGTAGGAATCTTTAAGTATTCACCTATCTTTTTCGCTTCTAAGCGAGTTTCTTTCTTTTGTTCGTGCAAAAGAAAGAAACCGAAGAAAATCACGCCCCGCTGCCGTCACACTTTGCTTGCCACTTTAGTGGCTTAGCAAATTGGGGAAGCCAAATACTGGCTCCCTTCGGTCTTAGCGCCGCATCTGCGTGGTGACTGCGGAACTCGCGCTTTCAGCGCTCAAACAGTCCTCGTCACCTAGCATCTGCCGCTCAAGCCGAAGGCGCGGCAAGGGGATTTAAAGTCAAAACCATGCGACCACCACCGTCATTCCGACGGGAGCGAAGCGAACCACGGAATCCAGAGATGTTTATTTTGTATTTAACGACACTAGATTCCGACTTTCGTCGGAATGACGAGATAAGCGAAGAGTTGAAAATCTGCGTTTATCCGCATGCATCTGAGGCTAATTAAGCATTTTCAAGTTACAATAACTGCATGTTAGAAACCACTTTCAACGCAAGAATCAACGGCGAAAGTCTCAAAGATTTGCCGCAAGATTTATACATTCCGCCCGACGCTTTGGAGGTATTTTTAGAGACGTTTGAAGGCCCACTTGATTTATTGTTGTACCTGATTCGCAAGCATAATCTAGATATTCTCGATATTCCAATGGCGGAACTGACCAAGCAATATATGGTTTATGTCGAAAAAATGAAGGTAATTAAGCTGGAGCTGGCAGCAGATTATTTATTGATGTCTGCCATGTTGATTGAGATTAAATCACGCATGTTGTTGCCAAAACCTGCCGAAATTGAAAGTGAAGACGACCCGCGTGCCGAGCTCGTACAGCGTTTGATGGAATATGAGGCGATTAAACTCGCTGCGCAACGTTTAGATGCGATGCCAAAAGTGGGCGAAGAGATTAGCGTGGCGGCTGCGTATTATCAACACATTGCCGAAATTAAGCCGATTGAAGTGAGTTTGGACGAGTTGGTGGAAGCTTGGCGCAACGTGCTGAAGCGCGCTAAGTTAAACACGCATCACAAAATCGGTAAGTCAGAATTATCGGTGCGTGAGCACATGAGCCAGATTCTCCGCCGCTTACAGGTGGATGGCATGGTAGAATTTTCTGCCTTATTTGATAATGAGGTTGAAGTGCTGGCCAAATTGATTGTGAATTTTTTAGCCATTTTAGAGCTAGCGAAAGAAGGCTTGATTAGTATCACGCAACAACAAGCGTTTTCGCCCATTTATTTGCAGGCAAATAGTACAGATTAATATACCCTCCCTAGACGGGGGGGTTAGGGTGGGGGGTTGAATTGTGAAAGGGCGACAAATGCTACCCCCATCCCAACCTTCCCCCTTAAATGGGGAAGGAGCTTTTGCGAGAGAATGACGGAAAAAAATGAAAGAACCCGATAACATCACCGAAATGAAGCAAGTGCTGGAAGCCGCGCTACTGACGGCTGAACAGCCTTTGAGCTTGGACGACATGCTGAAACTGTTCGCAGGCCGCATGGAACGTACGACTTTACGCATGCTGCTGGATGAATTAAAAATAGATTGGTCAGAAAAAACACTCGAATTGGTGCAAGTGGCCACAGGTTATCGCTTTCAAGCCAAATCGCAATTTAGCGAATTTATCGCGCGCTTAAACCCAGAACGGCAAAACAAATATAGCCGTGCAACGATGGAAACACTCGCCATTATTGCTTATCGTCAACCTGTAACACGCGGCGACATCGAGCAAATACGCGGTGTGGCGGTTAACACAAACGTCATTCGCCAATTGCAAGAGCGCGATTGGATTGATGTGGTTGGGCAGCGTGAAGTGCCAGGACGGCCTTCACTTTATGCGACGACTAAGCACTTTTTGGATGACTTAAACTTACGTAGTTTGGCCGAGCTGCCAGCGATGGATGACTTTGCCCAGACGGAAATCCCACTTTAGACTGTTGATAGATTTCTTAAAAGCTATCACCACACAGACACAGAGAAAACCAAAACTCAAGTCTTTAAGATGACTAAATTTTAATTTACTCACTTCAAGACTTGTATAAGATGCTTTTCAAAGCTGCGCCTTAGTCAACACATTTTCCACGAGTATAGAATAATCACGAAGTGCGATGTAAGGTTCAGTCTTTCTCTGTGCCTCTGTGGTGAATGATGTTGAATTTGAAGTTCATCAGTAGTGAGCTTGTTTTTGCTGTAAAATGCGCTATTGCAATCAATAAGTTATCTGCCATGGCACGTCCATTCAAACAACAACGCGACCCGCAAGCAATTCCACGTCGCCCTAAAACCAGTTTTACCAAGTTGGCGGTGGATGAAAACGCCATCCCAGAGCCCACGCAGCGCTTGCATAAGCTACTTGCGCTGCAAGGCTTAGGCTCGCGCCGCGATATGGAAGAGCTCATTGCTAGCGGCCGCGTGACCGTCAATGGCGCGCCAGCCGTTGTCGGCCAAGGGGTCACGCAATACGATGTAGTGCGCGTGGATAGCCGTCCGATTCGCATCTCGTTTGAGGCAGAATTGCCACAGGTGTTGATTTACCACAAGCCAGAAGGCGAAATCGTCAGCCAAGACGACCCAGAAGGCCGCGCCTCAGTGTTCGATAAGTTACCGCGTATCAAGCAAGGCAAGTGGATAGCCATTGGGCGGCTAGATATGAATACTTCTGGTCTATTAATATTTACCAACTCTGGTGAATTGGCCAACCGTTTTATGCACCCACGATATGAGGTGGAGCGCGAATATGCGGTGCGTATTTTTGGCGAACTGACGGAAGAACAAATGGCCATGCTCACGCAAGGCATTGAGCTAGAAGACGGCCCTGCTAGCTTTGACAGCATTAGTGCGCAAGGCGGCGAAGGAGCAAATCATTGGTATCAAGTGATTTTGCGCGAAGGCCGTAATCGCGAGGTTCGCAGACTGTTTGAGGCGTTTCAGTTACCCGTAAGCCGATTAATGCGCGTGCGTTTTGGTCCCATAAATTTACCGCCACGCGTAAAACGCGGTCAAATGCTAAAATTGGAACAAAAACAAGTGGTGGATTTGCTGGAATGGGCGGGTTTGGAAGTACCAAAAACACCATTACGCCAATTAAATCAACGCGAAAAAGATAAAGCGACAACCGTGTTTATGCCCAAAGTACGTAAACAACGCCTAAGTGCGCTAGATAGAGCGCCGCGCGAGGCGGTTGAAGGCGAAGTGAGGCCTTGTCGTAATAAAACAGAGGCAGTGGCTAAAAAACCCGCCCCTAGAAAATCTGAAAACCGTCGCGTGCGGCAGACCAGTGATTTAACGCCAGCTAAAATGCAGAAAAAAAGCGATCAAAATCGCGGCAGAGGCTAATTATTTATCCGCAGCTGCGGGGCAAACAAATTCGCACTTTGGACTGCTGCGACCAACCCAACTTCCATCAGCGCATTGCATTGCATCCATCGTGCACATGACTTGATTGTCAGTAGGCAGTCTTTCTTCGACTGGCCTGCTAGTTTTGCTGGGACTGGCTTGCATACAAGCAGCCAGTAATATAGACGCTAGTAAAATGGCTTGTTTCATAGAGCCAATAACTGTTCTTTAGTCAGTAAAAACACAAACTGGTCGCCCGATTCAACTTGCAACCAAGTAAAGGCTAAATCAGGGTAAGCTGCTTCTAACGCGTCGCGGTTATGGCCAATTTCTACTACTAAAATACCATCATCATTTAAGTGATTAGCGGCTTCTC
>JAYVRE010000016.1:0-12029 GCA_043776535.1 Methylotenera sp.
GCCTTGCCTGCATAGTTTGCATCAATAGCCACCTTAAATGAGTGCGGTTCTTCGACGATAGCTTTTGAAGTTAAGTAATCATTTTCTGCTGACAATTTAAATATTTGTGCCTTGCGCCCTAAACGCGACACTTTTAATTGAATGGCTGAATCTTTGGCTGCTAATGGCTTGCCGTTTAAGTAAGTGTATAACCTAAATTGAGGCGGCTGGTCTTGCTCAAAAATAGTCACTTCCACCGCATAACCACCCTCCTTAAACAGCTTGCCGCCATGCGGGCCTTTGACGCTCTCGGTCATTATTGCAGCATGCCCATGCTCATCCTCGCCTTCATGATTCGCATGTTCATCTTTTGCACCAGCTTCTTCAGCATGCTCGCCATGACCTGTCTCTGCCATGGGTTTATCCGTTTTTATAATCAACCCTGCTGCTACGATTCCTACCAATATAATGGCGACAACCAACCACATTTGTTTGCTTAATTTCATGGTAATTCCTTTTTATTTACTTCGTTTTTCACCGGGTCGTTTACTGGGCCGTCGCCACTGCTCAACCCCAATAGGCTGTGAATATCTGCTTCGGCTTGATGCGCCAAAGCCAGCGTTTGAATATATTGCGTTTTGGCTTGAAACAAAGTGCGCTGGGCATCTAGCACTTCTAAAAAGCTAAATTTACCAAACTCAAAGCCTTTGCGCGCGGCTTCATAAGCGCTTTGTGCACCAGGTAAAATGTCTTGATTATAAGTGTCAATAGCCTCAATTTGCGATTGCCAGCGTGCATAAGCAATTGCTAGCTCTGTCTGTAATTGATTTTCTAACGCGGTTTTTTCATCTTGCGATTGCACTTCTCGCGCTTTGGCGCTTTGTAAATTACCTTGATTTTTATCAAACAAAGGGATAGGAACTGATAAACCAATTAGCGCTTGTGTGATACCGCCGAGCTCTTCATTGCGACGTGCGCCTAGGCTTATAGTCACATCTGGCGTTTGTTTAGATTTTTCAATCTCGCTGAGTGCTTGTTTTTGTATAATCGCAAGGCTGGCCCTCTTTAGACGTGGTGAGTTTGGCAACTCTGCTGCTAATGCATTTAATGCAGGTAATGTATTGAGCTTGTCTAGTTCGCCCATTGCGGTAAATGTCGTTGTTTCAGCTGACGCTAAGCCTTTACCCCACAAGCTTATTAAACGCTTTTTAGCAGCTACTAACTGCTGGCTTGCGTTTACCAAATCAACTTTTAAGCTCGCCTCTACCACTTTTGCTTTTGTTTCCTCGACAGGCGAAACCTTACCTGCTAATACCCGCTTGGCGGTAGTCTCTTTTGAAGTGGTGCCAATTCTTAATAGTTCGGTTGCTAACATTTGCGCTTGTTGCGCGGCCAGTACTTGATAAAATGCGGCATACACTTTAGCACTTGTTTCTGCTTGCGCAATGCGAATATCGGCATCGGCAATAGCTATGTTTGCACCAGCCGCTGCCATGCGCTTATCACGTTTGCCAGCCGTTTCTAACTGTTGGCTTATTAACAAAATAGTATTTCGATTGCGACTGCGTAAATCTTCTATTTGTGCCGACAAAGTGGGGTTGGGTCGCGTACCAGCCTGCAAGGCTTGGCCGCTCTCTACCTCGCGCCCGCTTAATGCGATAGCAATATCAGGATTAGCTTGCAGTGCTAAGGCGGTGGCTTCATCTAAGCTAATACCTGCTAGGCTAGTACCTGCTAGGCTGGTATTTTCTGCAGCAATTGCAGGTGTTATTAAGCCAAATTGCGCGCTTAAATTGAGTAATACAAAAAATAAAAATTGGGTGTAACGCATACCATTCTCCTAAAAATAGAAAAATCGGCGAGCGTAAATAGGTGGTGTTTAAATAATGTGTGACAGCTCGCCGAATTAAACGGGAGCTGACCAGTTGGGGCGGTCTAGCGTATTAGAGACTGGCGCATGGTAGGAAAACAAATACTGACTTGAAAAATGACTACCAATCGGCTCGAATACAGGCAGCGCTTGGTACATTAACTCGCCACATGACATATGAAATAATCCGTAATGCACGTGGTTTTTGCTGGTTGATGTATCGCTATCATTTTGATTGGCGTTTAAGGTGTCGCTAAGCTGGACTAAATCAAGCTGGGTTAAATCAATCTCAACCGCATCAAGCTCATGTGCGTGGTGGCCAAAATGCACGCCAGTATATTTAACACCATGCGTGTCGTAGGTTGCTACCATAGACCAAGCAAATTGGTATGGCAACAAGCACATCATTAAGATTAAAAAAAGCTTTCTCATAGGCACTCAGTTTGTTCTTAAACTTTATAAACTAAAGGTTTTAAACCAAAAACATTAAACCGAGAAAGATGAACCACAACCGCAAGTAGATGCCGCTTGTGGGTTACGAATTACAAATTGTGAGCCTTGCAGGCTATCTTGGTAATCAATCTCAGCGCCCATCAAGTATTGCAGGCTCATTGGGTCAATTAACAAAGTCACACTGTCTTTCATGACTTGCGTGTCGTCTTCGTTTACTTCTTCTTCAAAGGTAAAGCCGTATTGAAAGCCTGAACAGCCGCCGCCACTAACAAACACGCGCAGCTTAAGATCTGGGCTACCTTCCTCTTCTATAAGCTCTTTCACCTTTTTGGCGGCATTATCAGTAAAGACCAATGGGGTTGGCATTTCTACGTTTGGTGTACTATCCATTATGCTTTCGGCAACTGTATTCATTTGTTACTCCTTAAAACTGCTTAAAATCAACTCTATAGACTGCAATTTGGGGCTATTGTTCAAAATTACTAATTAAAGCACTTCTTCTGGCGCATCGCCCAAATATACTAATTTACCTTCTATCACCGCGCCCGTGTGCATCTCGAGCGATTTGTAATATAAATCACCCGTGATGCGCGCTTTGCTCTGCAACTCAATAAAATGGCTAGATTTCACCGCGCCGATGACTTTGCCATTAATCACAACTTTGGCCGCGCTCACTGCACCTTCAATACGCCCATGCTCACTTAAAATAAGCGTGCTCGGATTGCTATTTTGCTCAGACACATCACCACGAATAGCGCCATCCACGCGTAAACCGCCGCTAAAATGCAAATCGCCCTCTATACGCGTATCTGCGCCAACCAAAGTATCAATACGGTTATCTATTTTATTGGCTTTTTTAAAAAACATGGTTTCCCTTAACTATTATTGCTTAGCTTTAGCTTGGCTTTTACTTGGCCTTAACTTGGCTTTGACTTGAAATTACCTTGGCTTTTTGCCATTGAGCATATTTTTATAAAAGAAAATATCTTCTTTTATCTTAATGTTCTCATCTTGAACGCTTGCAAGCTCTTTGGCAAGGTTATTGTTAGTCGCCAATTCCACTTGCAGCTCGCGCTGCGCTCCCACTAATCTGGTCTCTAAATCTCTATTTTCAAGTGTTGTTTGCTTAAATTTTTCATCAAAATTCTCAGCATCATGCAACAGCCAATACGCCGATGCAAAACCTAACACCACAAACAAAGCGGCCATTAGCACTTGAAAATACCAAGGGCGCTGTGAGCGCACTGCTACCCGTCTAGCGGTGAGCCCAAAATGGCGGCGAACTCTGCGATCTACTGGTCTCATTGCGGTGGTCTCATTGTAGCGGTCTCATTACGGTAGCAGTGGCACAACTTCTAGGCCAGCGTTCTCTGGCAGGCCAAACATAATATTCATGTTTTGTACCGCTTGCCCAGCCGCGCCTTTTACCAAGTTATCTTGTACTACTACGATAGTTAAATAGCCTGTATCCGCGTGCTTGTGCAGAGCCATGCGTAACTGGTTACATCCACGTACAGAGCGGGTTTCAGGCATAGTGCCTGCTGGCAACACATCCACAAATTGTTCGTTTGCATAACGCATTTCAAACAAGTTCTGCAAATCAAGGCTGCTGGCCTTTGCCGAAAGTTTCACGTAAATGGTCGAGAGCATGCCTCTAATCATTGGAATTAAATGCGGTACAAAAATAAAATCTATATTTTTGCCTGCAAGCTCAGGTTTAGTTAAAAGCCCAGGTTTAGTTACAAGATTGGTAATCTGCGCGTGAATTTCTGGGTGATGTCTATGCCCAGCAACGCCATAGGCTTTCATATTATCGCTGGATTCTGCAAACAAGGTAGCGACTTCGGCTTTCCTACCCGCACCCGAAACGCCCGATTTGCAATCTGCCACAATGGGTGCAGAAAAATCGATTAAGCCTTGTTCTAACAATGGTGCCAAGCCTAGTAACACAGTAGTAGGGTAACAGCCTGGGTTGCCGATCACTTTGGCGTTTTTTATTTTATCGCGATAAAGCTCTGGTATGCCATATACCGCTTCTTTCAAAATATCGGCGCAAGTGTGCGGCATTTTGTACCATTGTTCAAACGTTGAAACATTTTGCAGCCTAAAATCAGCCGCCAAATCAATCACTTTCACGTTCGCATCTAACAATGTTTGTGCTTGGCCCATGGCCACGCCGTGCGGGGTCGCGAAGAACACCACGTCACACACGCTTAAATCGGCCGTTGCAGGGTCGCTAAAAACCAAATCAACATAGCCACGCAGGCTGGGAAACATCTCGGCCACGGGCAAGCCCGCTTCGCCTCGCGAGGTAATGCACGTCAACTCTGCATGTGGATGCACTGCCAATAGGCGCAACAATTCAACGCCTGTGTAGCCAGTGCCGCCAACAATACCAATTTTTAATTTTTTTGCCATTTATTTAAAATCACCAAAACTAAACTTAACCTTAATATTAAACTAAACGCTAATTTTAACTTAATCCTAATTTTAAACCAGAAATGAAAAAGGCCGCTAACGCGACCTTTTTCAATACTAGACGCCTTAAGATTAGCGTTTAGAGAATTGTTTACGACGACGCGCTTTGCGTAAGCCCACTTTTTTACGTTCAACTTCACGTGCATCACGTGTTACAAAGCCAGCTTGTGATAATGCGCTTTTTAATGTGGCATCGTGATCGATCAAAGCACGTGTAATGCCATGACGCACCGCACCCGCTTGGCCTGACTCGCCACCACCAATGACATTAATCATAATGTCAAAACTGGTTAAATTGTTAGTCAATTCTAGCGGCTGACGCAAAATCATACGCGCGGTTACGCGAGAGAAATATTCATCAACAGGTTTATCGTTTACCACGATATTACCTTTACCAATTTTCATAAACACGCGCGCTACTGAACTTTTGCGGCGGCCTGTACCATAATTGTATTTACCAATCATTCGTCTTTTCCTTAGATCGTCAATGCTTGTGGTTGTTGTGCAGCATGTTCATGCTTGTCGCCAGCATAAACTTTCATTTTTTTAATCATTGCATAGCCCAATGGGCCTTTTGGTAGCATACCTTTTACCGCTTTTTCTAAAGCGCGACCTGGAAACTTATCTTGCATTTTAGAGAAAGTTGTTGTGCTGATGCCGCCTGGATAACCAGAGTGGCTGTGGTAAAGCTTACCGTCAGCTTTAGCGCCAGTCACTTTAATTTTGTCCGCGTTAATAATAACGATGTAATCGCCAGTATCAACGTGTGGCGTGTAAATGGTTTTATGTTTACCGCGTAAGCGATGCGCTACTGCGCTCGCCAAACGACCTAACACTAAATCCGTCGCGTCCACAACAAACCAATCGCGCTTTACTTCATGCGATTTAGCAGAAAAAGTTTTTCCAGAGAAAATATTCATATAAAACTACCCAGCGCCATACACAATGTACAGCTTAATAAAATCAAGAGGGCGGATTATATGCTTTTGAACAAAGGCTTGTCAATTGTAAAAATACATTATTAACCAATTTTTAATATCCGTTATAATCTACAATTTACATCTCGTAGATTTATTAGTTGGCACGCCGATTGCTTTATATCTTAATTAAATAACAAAATTAAAAATGTGATATTGATGAAACAGGTTAACAACATGCAATGCAATTATACACTTAGACATGCAGTCATAACCGCCTTGGCCATTTTGGTGATTGGCGCGCAAAATAACGCATATGCGCTTGGTTTGGGCAATATCAATGTTAAATCGCATCTTGGTCAAACGCTACGCGCTAGCATTAAAATACAAGGCGCCAGCGAGCTTAAAGGCGAGGCTTGCTTTAAAGTAATAAATGACACCAATGTTGAAAATCCAATCAATAGCGCAAATTTTAAGCTTTCTAAAATTGTTGGTGATAGCGCGACCCTGACCATTACCACTCACCAAATTGTCAATGAACCCATTACTAATCTTATTTTAATGACAGAGTGCGATGTCAATATTCGCCGTGATTATGTGCTGTTACTAGATCCGCCAGCAGCAGAAACATCACTGACTGCTGAAACTGAAGACATGATTGCAGAAGATGCAACATTGGTTGACGGTAGTGCTCGCGCTATATTAAAAGAGATTGCTGAACCGCATGTACAAGCACAAACAGTAAAAATAGCAGCAACTTCAACAAAAAAATCTTCTGAAAAAAAACAAAAAAATAACAGAAAATCCAATAAAAACTTTGTATTAACTGCTGGTAAAAACGATGAAAATGCCCATATAAAACCTCCTGAAGGCTTTAAAAACGCCGCCCTCGATAGCAAACCGCGCCTAAGTATTTCTGCTGCAGAAACCTCAAGGAATTTACCACACTCGGCTAATTTACGCCTTGACAGAGAACTGCATTTCTACGCAGAAACCCCACCACAAGAGGCTATGTCCAACATTGAAATGCAAGATGAATCCACGGTTTTAAATAATCGTATGCTGCATTTAGAGCAACAAATTAACACGTTGATGCAAGCCAACCACAAACTAAAAGCTGAAAATAAAGTTGCTGAAAATAAATTTAAATCGCAGCAGTTGGAACAAGTCAATTCTTCGAGCAACAAGCTAGATTGGTTGGGCTACATATTGGGTGGTGGGTTATTATTAAGCGGCCTTACTATTGCCGAAAAATTACGTAGCCGCCGTCAAATTCAACAGCTGGTAGATGCGGAGTTAGCATTTTTAAGCCCTAATCAAACTGTCAACAACTCTGCTAATTTAGAAGAATTTAAAACCAATGATGATTATTTTGAACCTTTAACACGTCAAGAATTTAGCAGTGCGGTCGAAAATTCAACAGTAAAATCCAGTGTTTTTGAGCCCCCCAAAACAGCAGAAACGCTCTTCTCTGTTGAAGAATTTGATTCAGAGCATAATATTTTGGATCATGCCGATGTATTTTTATCCCATGGCCGTACCAGTTTAGCCATTCAATTACTACAAAATCATCTGCTCGATTTTCCAAAAAAATCGGTCACTATTTGGTTGTTTTTACTCGATTTGCTGGCTAAAGAAAACATGCAAGGTGTTTATGAACAAACCGCGCTTGAATGCAAAGAGCATTTTAATATCCGCATCGCGGCTTTTTCTAACGATGAGGCCAGCCCAAAACAGCACTTTGAAGATTTCCCCCGTTTGTATGCTGGCTTGCAAGATGTTTGGGGTACACCAGCAGCGTTAGTATATTTAGACGATTTAATTTACAACAGCCGCTTAGAAACTAGGGTTGGCTTTGAAAAGAGCGTGCTCGAAGAATTATTATTGCTTAAAAGCATTGCCCAGGATCTTGTTTCTACAGCCACCGTTATTCAATTAGATGAGAAAAAATTGGCGTTGAAAGAATTAAAAGATGCGCAAATTGCAGCTAATAAAGCAGAGAAACTACTGCTAATGGATGAGCTGCCTATATTAAAAGACTCGAAAAATTTGGCTCAAATAGCGCTAGAAACAGAAGAAACCCTGTTTGAATTTAACTTAACTGAATTCAAATAGGCTGGATTCAAATAACACTAACGGTGCAAGTAATACTCAGCAGCAAGCCCAATAAACAATACCAAACCAATCCAGTTGTTGTGCAAAAATGCTTTAAAACAATGTGATTTATCGCGTGATTTAATTACAATATACTGCCAGAATACCAATAGCACAGCGGCTGCTAGGCCGATAAAATAATACTTTCCAAAACCCATCAATTTGCCCACATACGCCAGCAAACCTAACATAATCGCGTAGCAAATCATTACTGCAATCACATCATATTTGCCAAAAAATATAGCAGAAGACTTAATGCCAATTTTCACATCGTCATCGCGATCGACCATGGCATATTGTGTGTCATAAGCAATGGCCCACGCCACATTTGCCGCAAGCAACACCCAAGCCAGCGGCGGAATATAATCATTTACCGCAGCAAAAGCCATGGGGATGCCAAAACCAAAAGCTACGCCTAAGTACGCTTGCGGAATCACCAAAAAACGCTTGGTATATGGGTAAGTTGCCGCTAAAAATAAAGCTGCGAATGACAACAAAATGGTGGTTTTATTAAATAATAGCACTAACGCAAAAGCCACTAAGGCCAAGCCAGCAGCTAGTAAATACGCTTCTTTCACGCTCACTTCACCTAACACCAATGGGCGATTTTTTGTACGCTCAACTAGGCCGTCAAACTTGCGATCTGCAATATCGTTCATCACACAGCCCGCGCTACGCATCAGCACTACACCAGTCACAAAAATCAGCAGCGTTATCCCATCAGGAATACCACGGCTTGCCAGCCACAGCGCCCACAGCGTAGGCCACAGCAGCAGCAAAATGCCAATCGGCTTATCTAGGCGCATTAAACGCTCGTAAGCGTCTAGTTTTTTGCTTAGGTTTATTAGGTTCATTTGAATAATTGTTCTAAAAAAACTTCGGTAACAAGAATTTTAGCGCAATTTAATTGGAATACCGAACGTCTTGCCCAAAGCGATTTAGGGCTTGTTTGCATATGCTCTGCAACCCTTATGGATATTGGGTGGTGGCGCGGTAGTTTTTTATAGCTCAAAGGCGTGCGCTTAACGACTGGGTTGGCAAATAAAGTTGCACCTAGCGGTTGATTACCCAGCCTACCAAGGCCATTCCATGCGCCTCGCAGGCTTGCACGTGGCAACACGCTGTGCGCAAACACCATAGGCTTATTGTTACCCATCAAGAAAACTTCGCGAATCAGCGCATGTTGGCTGCTTTTCAAACCAAGTAATGCAGATTCATCGACAAAAGATTTGGCATTTTTTAGCAATACTGGTCGCACTTCAAAATCTGCATAGTGCGCTTTTAGTCGCGCCGTGAGTGAGCCATTATCTTTTAACCATTTGTAATAAGCGCCGCTTAACATGGGATTTTTAAGCCAAAGTTGGCGAGATTGAGAATAATTTTGTTGAATTTTCACGGTCGAATTATCTCATATGTGAACGATAACTATCGTTTGCGTTATCAAACGATATTCAAAGCAATTAACTGACGCAATTTTGTAGTATTCAGGTATTACAATCCAAATTAGCTTATTGACATAGCAAATATTCCCTATATAATGTATAGGTCATAACAAACGTTAGAACGCTACCGTTTATGTTAAATGATGCAAATTTTCTTTTACACATGCGGGAAATTTTGCAAGCACGGTCAATGTTTTTAACCGACCACGCAAAAAAGCGGATGGTTCAACGCAAAGTTTCAAGTCAGCAGATTTTACAATGTTTACAGCGTGGGTCAATTGATGAGCCAGCTCATTTAACAATACAGGGCGACTGGTCAGCAACAATAGGATATTTTACTGGTGGTGATTTTGTAAAAGTTGCTGCAGCAATTTCCAAAGACAACAAAGGTGAAATAATAATCGTAATTACGGTGATAGTATGAAATACCATTACATAGAATCAGGTTTAAGAAATGTGTACTTAGTCAACGGCTTTGAAGTTGCTAATACCGCTTATGGCAAGGCAACGTCAGTACACGATGTTACTGGTTTGCACCGTGTAATCGGTCGTAATTTATGCTTAAAAAAATACTTAACTGGGGCAGAATTTCGTTTTATTCGTAAAGAAATGGGTTTATCACAAAGTGGCATTGGCAAAACCTTAGGCGTTACAGACCAAGCAATAGCCAAGTGGGAAAAGACAGGCAGAGTTCCAAAAACTGCTGATAGATTTATGCGCTTACTTTACCTAGAGAACATAAATGAAAACATTAAAATACAAAAATACATAGATCAAATAAACGAAACTGACAGAGAAGACCATTCAAAACTAGTAGTAGAACAAACAGACACTGGTTGGAAACAAGCTGCTTAATTCAATAATAAAACTCAACCCGCTAAGGTGGGTTTTTGTTTAATACTTGTTAAACTTTCACCCAATCACCCGCATGGCTTAACCATCTTGCCAAATGCGCTTCTACCGCTTCTGGATATTCTTTAACCAGTCTATCCGCCATACTTTTAGCCACTTCCAGCAAATCAGCATCGCGCTCTAAATCAGCAATTTTTAGCATAGGCGCACCACTTTGGCGGGTGCCTAAAAATTCGCCTGGGCCGCGTAAATGTAGGTCGGCTTGGGCAATGATGAAGCCATCGCTATTTTCAAAAATTACTTTTAGGCGCGCGCGCGCAGTCTCACTAAGCTTATTTTGATACAGCAAAATACAGGTGCTTTTGGCTGCACCGCGCCCTACGCGCCCACGTAGTTGGTGCAATTGGCTTAGACCAGATCGTTCGGCGTGTTCTATCACCATCAGGCTAGCGTTGGGTACATCTACGCCCACTTCTATGACCGTTGTCGCAACCAGCAATTGTATTGCACCCGCGCTAAATTGTGCCATCACGGCTTGCTTTTCTGCAGGTTTCATGCGGCCATGCACTAGGCCGATTTTTAACTCAGGAAAAGTCATCTGCATGTGGGCGAAGGTGTCGTTGGCGGTTTGCAGTTGTAGCGCTTCACTTTCCTCAATTAATGGGCATACCCAATAAGCTTGGCTACCCGCCATACAGGCTTCGCGCACGCGCTGCAAAATTTCGACACGACGTTCATCCGAAACCAATTTAGTCACAATTGGCGTGCGGCCAGGCGGTAGTTCGTCGATAACTGATACATCTAAATCGGCAAAATAGCTCATGGATAAGGTGCGCGGAATCGGCGTGGCGGTCATCATTAATTGGTGCAACTCAATATTTTGTTGGGGCTCGCCTTTTTTGCGCAGCGCCAAACGTTGCTGCACGCCAAAACGGTGTTGCTCGTCGATAATTGCTAAACCTAATTTTTTAAAATTCACCGCATCTTGAAACAAGGCGTGTGTGCCAACGGCAAGCTGGGCTTGGCCGCTGGCCATGTTAGTAAGTGCTAACTCACGTTCTTTTTTGCTTTGGCTACCTGTTAACCAAGCGATGTTGATGTTCAAAGGTTTAAGCCATTGGCTAAACTTTTTATAATGCTGCTCGGCCAAAATCTCGGTGGGAGCCATTAACGCGACTTGCCAGCCGCGCTCTATGGCTTGCAGCGCCGCCATACAGGCCACAATGGTTTTGCCGCTGCCAACATCGCCTTGTAATAGGCGTTGCATGGGGTGAGGCATTGTTAAATCATGCGAAATTTCTGCAATTACTTTTTGCTGTGAATTGGTGAGTGTAAAGGCTAAATTTTTAAGCATTTGCGGCACTAAAATTTGAGATGATTCAATCGCGGGCGCATTCAAGCTGCGGCGCTTGGCGTAGTGTTTGCGCATGGATAATTGCTGCGCTAACAGCTCGTCGAACGCCAGCCTGCGCCATTCTGGCGTGGTACGATTTTCTAATGCATTTAAATTAGCACTGGGCGGCGGGTTGTGTAGCGCGCTTAAACTGGCGGCAAAGCTGGGGAGATTTAATGCGGTGTACACGCCTGCGGGCAAAGTTTCAGACTTTTCATCTTGATTTAGCGCAATTGCTATCGCCTTGCGGATATTGGGCTGCGTTAAGCCTGCCGTGGTGGGGTAAAGCGGGGTGAGCAGCTCTTTCACTGGGGTGGATTCACTCACGGCTTTGCATTGCGGATGCACCATTTCGTAACCAAAAAAACCGTGGCGAATTTCGCCATAAACACGCAATTTTGTGCCGACTTTTAGCGCATGTATTTGGCTGGGGTAAAAATGTAAAAAACGCAAAGTAAGTTGCCCACTAGCGTCTTCTAGCCTTGCTATAA
>JAYVRE010000017.1:0-3060 GCA_043776535.1 Methylotenera sp.
CTGTTTGAAGGAGCTAACGAATGCTTAAAAATATTAATGACGTCATAGATTTTGCAACAAACAAAACCATAGAAGAAATAGACATTGTACCGCAAGGCCGCGTAGTGGCTGGTGTTGCCAGCGATGCCAATACCAAAATTACTATGAAAACCAACAATCATTATACTGACCCTACCGAGCAATTTTTTGCTGGTATTTGGCAAAGTAGCGTGGGTGCAAAAACCGTAAACTACACTGAAGAAGAAGTCTGCGTGATTTTAGAAGGCCGCGTACGTTTAACAGATTTACAAGGCAATGCCAAAGAGTTTGGCGCAGGCAGCACATTTGTACTACCCGCTGGCTTTAAAGGTATTTGGGAAACGCTAGAAGCGGTAAAAAAGATTTATGTGGTTTGGCAAGCAAAGTAAATAATACCTTAAAAAAGCTTCAAAAATCAGAATATAATTTAGATTAATATATTTTTTATTTAATAAAAAATCAGGGGTGAGTAAAAATGCAAGTTCAGGAACTGTTTGACCTAACTAATTGGGTACAGAAAGAAATTGTTAATCCTGGAGTCATAACGCTTTACCAAAATCTTTTAAGTGTGTTAAGCCAAAATGCACAACCATCACAAACAAAGCTTCCATTCGAAGAACAAAAACAAGCTTTATTCTCGGCACTTCAAGCTGTTCAATTATCTGACTTGTCATATGGACAATTAGAGCTTCTTAGAACGTTAGGCATAGCAAATAATGTTGCAAATGAGGGTATTAATTCTATCGAAGATATACTTTTCAGGAATGTTTTAGATATTGCAACTACGATTAACAAAATAACAGCGTCAATTGCAGAGTTAAATAATGGTGTGCAATGGGCGACTCAAGTCAAAGCGTCACTAACAACCATAATAACTGAAGATATTTTACGCGAAGAAAGTGATGGGGTCTTAATGCGTGTTCATTTTCAGAGAGATGCTCATCTTTCAAACCTCACTGAATTCAAGGACTGGGGCAAAGCTTGGTATGATATTGGCCGTGGAATTGCAATGGCAAACGATGCCGCACCTGAAGATGTGAAAATTGTTGGAGCTAGTAAAGGTTCAATCATTATTACTTTACTTTCGACTTATAGCATAGCAAAAACAACTAGCGCTATAATTCTGGAAGCACTAAAAGTAGCTGAGAAAATCTACGATATCAAAAAAGCTGCCCAAGAAGTTAGGGCTCTTAAAATTGGAAACAACGCAGCAGAAAAAGCATTAGAAAAAGATGCTGAGACAACCAAAGAAGCTGGTATTAAAGAAATTATGGCTAGTGCAATTAAACTAATAGGGATAAATAAGGCTAATGAAGGGGAAAAAATAAGTACTCTCGAAAACTCAGTAAAAAAACTAGTAGATTTTATTGAAAAAGGCGGTGAAGTAGATTTTATTATCCCTGATGAAGCCTTGGATGAGACTAATAATGAAAACGACCCAAACTCTAAAGCTCGTAAGGAATTAAGAGTAACATTTAGAGAAGTGAGAGTACTTGAGAAAAAAATTAATCAAATTGAATTTAAAAGAGATGAGTGATTTTTAACAAAAATAATATTCACGCCAACGAAACAATCGCTTCAATTTCCACCAACACATCACGCGGTAATTTGGCTACTTGCACTGTGGAGCGCGCTGGCGTGTGGCTGCCAAAAGAATCGGCATAGACTGTGTTCATGGCGACAAAATCATCTAAGTTTTTCAAAAATACTGTGGTTTTTACTACTTTATTAAGGCTGGCACCAGCAGCCTCAACCACTGCTTTTAAATTTGCTAATACCTGAGTGGTTTGCACGACGATATCGCCGTCATTTAATGTGCCATCTGCGCGCAATGGGATTTGGCCTGAAGTAAATAATAAATCACCCACAACAATGGCTTGAGAGTAAGGTCCAATGGCGGCTGGGGCGTTTGGGGTTTGGATGATTTTCATATCAATTCCTTATAGTTAATTTGAATAAACGAATTTTACGCGTTTAACGTTACAAAACAATTCATAAGCGATGGTACCTGCGGCTTTGGCAACATCATTTGCTGCCACTTGGTCGCCCCATAACTCTACTGTTGAACCTATTACTGCACTTGGGATATCGGTTAAATCGACAAACAGCATATCCATTGAAACGCGGCCAATCAATTTGGTCATAACGCCATCTACCGCCGCTGGCGCGGCTTTTAATTGACTACTCGCACTTCTTGGGTAACCATCGGCATAGCCACAAGCAACCACGCCAACAATGGTATCGCGCTCGGCCGTGAAGATGCTGCCATAACCAATAGATTCGCCTTTTTTAATAGGACGGATTGAAATAATTTGCGAGCTAAGTTGCATGGCGGGGTGCAGTTTTGTGTCTATATTCATCAGTGGGTCTGCGCCATAAAGCATAATGCCAGGCCGAGACCAACTGCGAGCAGCAGCTTGCCAACCCAAAATAGCCGCCGAATTTGCTAAACTAAACTCTGGCAAATAGTCAGGTAAATTTAAACTTGAAACCGACTTTTTAAAAACCTCAATTTGCTGCAAAGTGTGTTGTGAGCTTATATTATCGGCATTGGCAAAATGGCTCATCAGCACGATTTTTGCTACATTTGCATGACCGTTTAAACGCGCATAGGCGCTTACATATACGGCTGGCGGCAAACCAACGCGGTGCATACCGCTATCCATTTTCAGCCAAATCTGTACAGGGATTAATAGTTTTGCGGCCAGCAAAGTTTCCACTTGCCATTGCGCGTGTATCACTATCCATAAATCATTTGCCACAATTTCGGGCAATTCAGCGGTTTCAAAAAAACCTTCTAACAACAAAATAGGATTTTTGATGCCCGCTTGGCGCAGTTGCAGCGCCTCTTCTAAACACGCAACCGCAAAGCCATCCGCCTCATTTTCAATCGCTTTAGCGCATTGCACTGCACCATGTCCATAAGCATTGGCTTTAATCACCACTAACGCTTTGCCGCCATGCAATTGCTTGGCAAGCCGATAATTATGGCGAAACGCATCTAGGCGGATATGAGCGATAGCTGGGCGAGACATGATTAGG
>JAYVRE010000018.1:0-3059 GCA_043776535.1 Methylotenera sp.
TTCGGATCTCATCATAGAAAAAACCGACACTGGCAACGTAGTCACGGCGGAATACCAGGTCACTATTCCAATTGTGGCCAATGCTAGTGTGCTACTAGACTTTAATGCCACTAGCGCAAAATAAGCAACAGGTAATATGTCCCTAGACAGTCTAGTCAAACACATTGACTATCCATTTAACAATCCTGCCTTGCTTACGCAGGCACTCACCCACCGCAGCTTTAGCGGCAATAACAACGAGCGGCTAGAGTTTTTGGGTGATGGCGCGCTTAATTTTATTATCGCGCATCAGTTATATCAGCGTTTTCCCAAGCTGCCAGAAGGCGATTTAAGTCGCTTGCGTGCAGCTTTGGTCAAAGAATCGACGCTCTCTGAAATTGCATTTAGTTTAAACATTGGTGATGCGCTAAAACTGGGCGAAGGCGAGCTTAAAAGCGCGGGCTGGAGAAGGCCATCAATTTTAGCAGATGCTCTGGAAGCCATTATCGGAGCGGTATATGTGGATGGTGGTTATCATGTGGCTGAAGCTTTGGTGTTGAAATTATATGCAGAAAAGCTGGCTATTATCGATCCAAAAATCATTGATAAAGATGCAAAATCTCAGTTACAAGAGTACTTGCAAGGCAAAAAAATTGAATTGCCTGATTACAAGGTGGTCTCAATAGAGGGTGAAGCGCACGCGCAAACCTTCAAAATGGAATGCGTGATTGAAAAACTGCATATTACAACAGTTGGTGAAGGCGCTAGCCGCCGCGTTGCCGAACAACAAGCCGCACAATTGGCACTGGAAGCCATCAAATAATGACCAAAAAACTAAGTGAAAATATTACTGATAATGTTGCTGCGTTTAGATGTGGCACAGTCGCCATTGTTGGTCGCCCCAACGTAGGTAAATCGACGCTACTCAATCATATTTTGGGCATGAAGTTAGCTATTACTTCGCGCAAAGCGCAAACAACACGCCATCGTTTGCTTGGCATTCACACCACTGCGGATACGCAATTTATCTTTGTAGATACGCCAGGTTTTCAGCAAAAACATCTTAATGCGCTTAATAAAGGCCTCAATAAAACAGTTACGCAAGTGTTGACGGAAGTTGACGTGGTACTGTTTGTCATCGAGCCCATGAAGCTAGGCGATGCTGACAAAAAGGTATTGAGCTTGTTGCCCAAAGATAAGCCCGTATTTTTGGTGGTAAATAAATCTGATTTAATGGGCGACAAAGGTAACCTGTTGCCGCTGATTCAGGATTTTGATTTGCTGCATGATTTCGTTGGCATTATCCCTGTCAGTGCGAAGAAAAGCTTACATTTGGATGAGTTATTAGCAGCCACACGCAAGTATCTACCTGAGCAAGCAGCGATTTATGGTGAAGATGAACTCACCGATAAGAACGAACGCTTTTTAGCCGCCGAGTTGATTCGAGAGAAAATATTCCGCTTATTGGGTGACGAAATTCCGTATTCAGTCACGGTGGAAATTGAAAAATTTGAAACTGTGAAAAACTTACGCCGCATTTTTGCCGCGATTATTGTGGATAAAGACAGCCAAAAACCCATGCTAATTGGCAAAAATGGTGAGAAAATGAAACAAATTTCTACCGAAGCGCGTCAAGATATGGAAAAATTATTCGGCAGCAAAGTTTATCTAGAAACTTGGGTTAAAGTCAAAGGCGGCTGGGCTGATGACGAAAGAGCGCTAAAAAGCTTAGGCTATTGATTTATTTAGGCTATTGATTTAATAAGGATATTGGCAATGTCTGATAGCAACGTTTCTAGTAGTAATGTGTTTAATTTGCCCATTTACGGCAAGCCTATTGAACAGGATGACCAAGGTGTTTATTTTGCCAAAAATAAAAAAACTGGCGCAATTAACAATGTGTTTCATCTAGCTTACGAAGAAGATAATTGGTATTTGTATCAGTTAAAAAACACCAGTAAAAACGGCGAAATGGGCTGGGTAATATTGGCGGATAATGGCAATTATCCGCTTAAAAGCTTGGCTACAGAAGATATTAGACAGCACTTTGATAAGCCAGAATACGCCGAGCCAAAAGGTGCTTGGCAGCTGATGCGTAATTCGCGGTACGGTTTTGGCAAGTTCACCCCTGTACATAATGATGACGAAATTAAGTACGCCATGATTTTATTTTCGGCAGATGATCCAACGAAAATGCTAGTACCACTCTTGATTCAAAAAGCAGAAGATGAGATTTTACAAAGTTTAGCAGAGCCTGATTGATTGTGGCGGTTAGGCTAGCTTCTCATTATCAAGATGCTTTTAAGCAGACAGGCCAAGCTGTGTATGTGCTGCACACCTATCCGTTTAAAGAAACCAGTTTAGTCGTCGAGCTTTTTAGCCAGCAATTTGGGCGCATTGCCGCCGTCGCAAAAGGCGCGCGCAGACCGCATTCTGCTATGCGTGGCATGTTGCAATCGTTTCAAATGCTTTCGGGTGCGTGGTCGGGTAAAAACGAGCTTAGAACCTTACACAGCTTAGATTGGAACGCAGGCCTAACGCTGATTAAAGGCGAAGCGCTAATGTGCGGCTTTTACATGAATGAGCTGTTATTAAGGCTTTTGCCAAGAGAAGACGCGCACGAAAGCTTGTTTGAATATTATGCAAACGCTCTACAAACCTTAGCAAACGGTGCCGATTTAGCGACTACACTAAGACGCTTTGAGTTAAAACTTTTGCAAGAAATGGGCTACGCTGTGCCGTTGCTGCAAGATGAAAATGATGTGGCTATTGAAGCAGATAAAACGTATCGCTACGAGGCAGAGTTTGGTGCTTGCGACTTAAAAGGCGTTAATATTGGTATGCGGAAAAACGGCGTACATTTAAGTGGTAAAACCATGCTGGATATGGCGCGTGACAATTATGCTGACAGCGCAACGCAGAGCCAAAGCAAGCAACTCATGCGTTATTTAATCGCGCATTATTTGGGTGATAAGCCGTTGCATACAAGGCAGTTGTTGATTGATTTGCAAGGACTTTAATTAACCGCCGATAAAATAGCATCATTTGAAAGAAAAATATGATTAAATTAGGTGTCAATA
>JAYVRE010000019.1:0-11984 GCA_043776535.1 Methylotenera sp.
GTTAGAAATCAAAACATTGCAGTGGATGAAAAGTGTTTTGTCTTCTACCCTCAAAATATCAGGAGACGCTATGAGCTATTCCTTTACCGAAAAAAAACGTATTCGTAAAAGCTTTGCCAAACGCGAAAGTGTGCAAGAAGTCCCTTACTTGCTTGCGATGCAATTGGAATCATATAAAGCATTTTTACAAGCAGAAATTCCTGCTGACAAGCGCGCTGCGGCTGGCTTGGAATCCACTTTTAGTTCTGTATTCCCCATCGTCAGCCACTCTGGCAATGCACGTTTAGATTACGTCAGCTATCAATTAGGCAATGAGCCATTTGATGTGAAAGAGTGTCAACAACGTGGCCTTACTTTTGCTGCGCCATTGCGCGTAAAAGTGCGTTTAACCATCATGGATAAAGAGGCTTCTAAGCCCACCGTAAAAGAGGTGAAAGAGCAAGAAGTCTATATGGGTGAATTGCCTTTGATGACTGAAAACGGCTCGTTTGTGATTAACGGTACTGAGCGCGTGATTGTGTCGCAATTGCATCGTAGCCCAGGCGTATTCTTTGAGCATGATCGCGGTAAAACCCATTCTTCAGGCAAATTGCTATTTTCAGCGCGTATTATTCCTTACCGTGGTTCATGGTTAGATTTCGAGTTCGACCCTAAAGATTACTTGTATTTCCGCGTCGATCGTCGTCGCAAAATGCCAGTGACGATTTTGTTGAAAGCACTAGGTTATACGCAAGAGCAAATTTTAGAAACATTTAACGATACCGATACTTTCCATATCGGCCCAAAAGGCGTGGAATTTGAGTTGGTAGCGGATAGATTACGCGGTGAAATGGCTAAGTTTGATATTGCGGATAAAGATGGCAATGTGCTGGTAGCTAAAGATAAGCGCATCACCGTTAAGCATATTCGTGATATTGAAAAAGCGGGCGTGAAAAAAATCAGCGTACCGACCGATTTTATTATAGGTCGCGCGCTTGCGAATAATATTGTCGACAAGGAAACAGGCGAAATCGTCGCGACAGCTAACGATGAAATCACCGAAACTTTAATTGAAAAATTAATTGAAGCAAAAATTTCGCAAATTAATACGCTTTACACCAATGATTTAGATCATGGCGATTTTATTTCGCAAACCCTGCGTATCGATGAAATTCCAGACCAATACAGCGCAAAAGTAGCGATTTATCGCATGATGCGTCCAGGCGAGCCGCCAACCGAAGACGCCGTAGAAGCCTTATTCCACGGCTTGTTCTTTAATGAAGATCGCTACGATCTATCAGTAGTAGGTCGCATGAAGTTTAATCGTCGTGCTTACCCAAACAAGCAAGAAGAACGCAGTGCTAATTGGTTGCGCAAGTTCTACGAGCGTGTGGGCCCGCAAATTGACCAAGGTGCAAATGTGTTATCGAATGATGACATTTTGTCAGTAGTTGGCGTTTTGCTAGAGTTGCGCAATGGCCGTGGTGAGATTGATGATATTGATCATTTGGGTAATCGTCGCATTCGCTCTGTCGGCGAATTGGCTGAAAATCAGTTCCGCGCTGGTTTGGTACGTGTAGAGCGTGCTGTGAAAGAGCGCTTAAGCCAAGCGGAATCTGACAACTTAATGCCACACGATTTAATTAATGCAAAACCAGTTTCTAGCGCGATTCGTGAATTTTTTGGCTCAAGTCAACTCTCACAATTTATGGATCAAACTAATCCTCTTTCAGAGATTACGCACAAACGTCGTATTTCTGCGCTCGGCCCAGGCGGCTTAACGCGCGAGCGTGCTGGCTTTGAGGTGCGTGACGTACACACCACCCATTATGGTCGTGTATGCCCGATTGAAACGCCAGAAGGACCTAACATTGGTTTGATTAACTCGCTCGCTTTATTTGCGCGTACCAATCAATACGGCTTCTTAGAAACACCGTATCGCCGCGTTGAAGGCAATAAAGTTTCAGCCAAAATTGATTATTTGTCTGCGATTGAAGAAAGCCAATTCATGATTGCGCAAGCGAACACTGAATTGGACGCTAAAGGCGGCTTTAAAGAAGAGCTGATCTCTTCACGTTTCCATAACGAATTTACCATGACGCAGCCAGATCGCGTGCAATATATGGACGTGGCACCAAGCCAAATTGTGTCAGTTGCAGCTTCACTTATTCCATTCTTAGAGCACGATGATGCCAACCGCGCATTGATGGGTGCCAACATGCAGCGTCAAGCGGTGCCTTGCTTGCGTGCTGAAAAAGCCGTGGTAGGTACGGGTATTGAACGTACTGTTGCGATTGACTCTGGCACGACTGTTCAAGCGCGTCGCGGCGGCATTGTCGATTACGTGGATTCTGCGCGTATCGTGATTCGCGTGAATGATGACGAAGCCAAAGCGGGCGAAGTGGGTGTGGATATTTATAACCTCACCAAATACACACGCTCTAACCAAAACACTAACATTAACCAACGTCCGCTAGTAAAAGTGGGCGAGCAGTTAGCGCGCGGCGATATTATTGCTGATGGCGCGTCAACTGATATGGGCGAGCTAGCGCTTGGCCAAAATATGTTGGTAGGCTTTATGCCTTGGAACGGTTATAACTACGAGGATTCAATTTTAATCTCTGAGCGCGTGGTGGGCGATGATCGCTACACTTCTATCCACATTGAAGAGCTTTCAGTAGTGGCGCGTGATACCAAATTGGGCGCAGAAGAAATTACGCAAGATATTTCTAATTTAAGCGAGCGCATGATTGGCCGTTTGGATGAATCTGGCATTATCTATATTGGCGCTGAGGTTGAAGCGGGCGACGTGTTGGTAGGTAAAGTAACGCCAAAAGGCGAAACGCAACTCACGCCAGAAGAAAAATTACTACGTGCGATTTTTGGTGAAAAAGCTTCGGATGTAAAAGATACCTCACTGCGCGTGCCTTCTGGCATGAGCGGTACGGTGATTGACGTGCAAGTGTTTACGCGCGAAGGCATAGATCGTGATTCACGCGCACAGCAAATCATCGACGATCAACTTGCTCATTACAAACATGATTTGGCTGACCAAATGCGTATCGTGGAAGACGATGCGTTTGGTCGTATTCGTCGTCTGTTAGAAGGAAAAGTAGCTACTGGCGGACCTAACAAACTGAAAAAAGGCGAGACTTTAAGCGCTGAATATTTAGATGCAGTCGGTCGTTACGATTGGTTTGATATTCGCTTAAGCGATGAAGAAGCCGCACGTCAACTGGAACAGCTGAAAGACAGCTTGACGCAAGCACGTGTGACCTTTGATAGTCGCTTTGATGAGAAAAAACGTAAATTGACGCAAGGTGACGAATTGCCGCCTGGCGTACAAAAAATGGTCAAAGTTTATTTGGCGGTGAAACGACGTATTCAACCTGGTGATAAAATGGCTGGCCGTCACGGTAACAAAGGGGTCATTTCAAAAATCGTACCTGTAGAAGACATGCCGCACATGGCAGACGGTACGCCAATGGACATCGTGTTGAACCCGCTAGGCGTGCCTTCACGGATGAATATTGGTCAGATTTTAGAAGTGCATTTGGGTTGGGCTGCCAAAGGGCTAGGTTTGCGTATTCAAGAAATGTTGGAATCAGAAGTGAAAGTGGCTGAGATTCGCAAATTCTTAGAGCAAATCTACAATGACAGCACGGGCAAAAAAGAAGATATTAAATCTTACACGGACAGTGAAATATTAGAATTAGCGCGCAACCTGCAATCTGGCGTGCCGTTTGCAACGCCAGTGTTTGATGGCGCGGCAGAATCTGATATTAAAGCCATGCTCGATTTAGCCTTCCCAGATAACGATGCACGCACCAAACAATTGCAATTCTCTGCGGGTAAAACGCAGGTGAAATTGTTTGATGGTCGCACGGGCGACGCGTTTGAGCGCCCTGTGACTGTGGGTTATATGCACGTGTTGAAACTGCATCACTTGGTGGATGACAAAATGCACGCGCGTTCAACAGGCCCGTATTCATTGGTCACACAGCAACCATTGGGCGGTAAAGCACAATTCGGTGGTCAGCGTTTTGGTGAGATGGAGGTTTGGGCGCTGGAAGCATATGGTGCAGCTTATACCTTGCAAGAAATGCTTACTGTTAAGTCAGATGACGTAAACGGTCGTACCAAAGTGTACGAAAATATTGTTAAAGGCGAACACAAAATTGACGCTGGTATGCCAGAGTCATTTAACGTGTTGGTGAAAGAAATTCGCTCACTCGCTATCGACATCGACCTAGACCGTAACTAAATAATACATGCCCCTTGAGGGCGCATTGTAAGGAGACTACTATGAAAGCTCTATTAGACTTATTTAAACAGACCACCAAAGAGGAAGAGTTTGACGCGATTAAGATCGCGTTGGCTTCACCTGAAAAAATCCGTTCATGGTCTTATGGCGAAGTAAAAAAGCCAGAAACCATTAACTACCGCACTTTCAAGCCAGAACGTGACGGCTTGTTTTGCTCAAAAATATTTGGCCCGATAAAAGATTACGAGTGCTTATGCGGTAAATACAAACGCTTAAAACATCGCGGTGTGATTTGCGAAAAATGCGGCGTAGAAGTGACTTTATCTAAAGTGCGTCGCGAGCGTATGGGTCATATCGACCTAGCCTCACCTGTCGCGCACATTTGGTTCTTAAAATCATTGCCTTCCCGTTTGGGCATGGTGCTAGATATTGCTTTGCGTGACATCGAGCGTGTATTGTATTTTGAAGCATTTATCGTGGTCGATCCTGGTATGACGCCGCTGACACGTGGCCAATTGCTAACAGAAGATGACTACATTTCTAAAGTTGAAGAATACGGCGATGAGTTTAACGCGGTAATGGGTGCAGAAGCGGTGCGAGAATTATTGCGCACCATGAACATCGTTAACGAAATTGAAACATTGCGTGCTGATTTAGGCGCAACCGGCTCCGAGGCCAAAATCAAGAAAATTGCTAAGCGCTTAAAAGTGCTCGAAGCGTTCCAAAAATCTGGCATTAAACCAGAGTGGATGATTCTTGAAATCTTGCCAGTATTGCCACCAGAATTACGCCCATTGGTGCCGTTGGATGGTGGCCGCTTTGCGACTTCTGACTTGAACGATTTATATAGACGCGTGATTAACCGTAACAATCGTTTGAAAAGATTATTGGAGCTAAAAGCGCCAGAAATCATCGTGCGTAACGAAAAGCGTATGTTGCAAGAAGCCGTGGATTCGTTGCTGGACAATGGCCGTCGCGGTAAAGTGATGACAGGCGCGAACAAGCGTCCACTCAAATCTTTAGCCGATATGATTAAAGGTGAAGGCGGTCGTTTCCGTCAAAACTTGCTCGGTAAACGTGTGGATTACTCGGGTCGTTCGGTGATTGTAGTTGGCCCAACTTTGAAACTGCATCAGTGTGGTTTGCCGAAAAAAATGGCGTTGGAATTATTCAAACCATTTATTTTCCATAAATTGGAAGTGTTAGGTTTAGCCACCACCATTAAAGCCGCGAAGAAAAAAGTGGAAGAAGAAGGTCCAGAAGTGTGGGACATTTTGGAAGACGTGATTCGTGAGCATCCAGTGCTATTGAACCGTGCACCAACTTTGCACAGGCTTGGTATTCAAGCGTTTGAGCCGATTTTAATTGAAGGTAAAGCCATTCAATTGCATCCCTTAGTTTGCGCGGCATTCAACGCCGACTTCGATGGTGACCAAATGGCGGTGCACGTTCCTTTGAGCTTAGAAGCACAAATGGAAGCTCGTACGTTAATGTTGGCTTCAAACAACGTTTTAAGCCCTGCCAATGGCGAGCCTATTATTGTGCCATCACAAGATATCGTGTTGGGCTTATACTACATGACGCGCGACAAAGTAGCTGCGCGTGGTGAAGGTATGCGCTTTGCCGATGTGAAAGAAGTACAGCGTGTATTCGACCAAGGTTTGATTGATTTGCACGCAAAAGTAACGGTGCGTATTAAAGAATTTGAAATTGATAT
Organism: Methylotenera sp.; assembly: GCA_043776535.1. GTDB lineage: Bacteria > Pseudomonadota > Gammaproteobacteria > Burkholderiales > Methylophilaceae > Methylotenera_A. The sequence goes on from JAYVRE010000019.1 coordinate 5,961, forward strand.
CGAAGGCAATAAAACCGAAAAAACAATTCGCCACGAGACTACGGTTGGGCGTGCTTTGCTGTCAGAAATATTGCCAGCAGGCCTGCCATTTAGCTTGATTGATAAAGCCTTGAAAAAGAAAGAAATTTCAAAACTAATCAACGCCAGCTTCCGCAAAGTGGGCATCCGCGAAACAGTTATTTTTGCCGATAAATTGATGTACACAGGCTATACTTACGCAACAAAAGCAGGTATTTCGATTTCAATTAACGATATGTTAGTTCCCCCAGAAAAAGAGCAATTAATTGCTGCTGCGGATGCGGAAGTGAAAGAAATTGAAGATCAATACGTTTCTGGTTTAGTGACGCAAGGCGAGCGCTATAACAAAGTGGTGGATATTTGGGGTCGTGCGGGTGACAAAGTGGCGGATGCCATGATGAAACAATTGCGCGAAGAGCCAGTATTAGACGCCGATGGCAAACAAGCCAAAGATAAAGATGGCAAGCCAATGAAGCAAGAGTCATTCAATGCGATTTATATGATGGCAGATTCGGGTGCGCGCGGTTCAGCGGCTCAAGTGCGTCAATTGGCTGGTATGCGCGGATTGATGGCGAAACCAGATGGTTCGATTATTGAAACGCCAATTAAAGCCAATTTCCGTGATGGTTTGAATGTGTTGCAATACTTTATTTCAACCCACGGCGCACGTAAAGGCTTGGCCGATACTGCACTTAAGACGGCTAACTCTGGCTATTTAACCCGTCGCTTGGTGGACGTTACACAAGATTTAGTGGTTACTGAGCTCGATTGCGGTACAACAGATGGCTTGGTAACCAAGGCATTAGTTAAAGGCGGCGAAGTGGTTGAGCCATTGCATGATCGTATTTTAGGTCGTACTACAGCGCTAGACGTAATTCATCCTGAAACGCAAGAAGTGGTTTATCCAGCAGGTACTTTGTTGGGTGAAGATGAAGTTGAAAAAATTGATGCGCTTGGTGTAGATGAAGTGAAAGTGCGTACAGCCCTAACTTGCGATACACGTTACGGTATCTGCGCTAATTGTTATGGTCGCGACCTTGGTCGTGGCAAACTGATTAGCATGGGCGAAGCGGTTGGCGTGATTGCAGCGCAATCCATTGGTGAGCCCGGTACTCAGTTAACGATGCGTACCTTCCACATTGGTGGTGCGGTGTCGCGTGCGGCTTCTGTTAGCTCGGTCGAAAGTAAATCTAACGGCGTGTTGAGCTTTACATCGACAATGCGTTACGTCACCAATTCACGTAAAGAGCAAATTGTGATTTCGCGTAATGGTGAAGTGCTTATTGCCGATGATAACGGCCGTGAGCGTGAGCGCCATAAAGTGCCATACGGCGCGACATTGACAGTGACTGATGGTAAAGTAGTTAAAGCGGGTCAAGTACTTGCTACGTGGGATCCACATACCCGTCCAATCATTACTGAGTACGCAGGTTTCATCAAATTTGAAAACGTTGAAGAAGGTATTACCGTTGCCAAACAAATCGATGACGTGACTGGTTTGTCATCATTAGTGGTGATTGATCCAAAACAACGTGCAGGCCAAACCAAAGGTCTGCGTCCACAAGTTAAATTGCTTGATACGAACGGCGTTGAAGTGAAAGTGGCTGGCGGCGATCAGTCAGTGAATGTGACTTTTCAGTTGAGCTGTATTATTACGGTAAAAGACGGCCAAGAAGTAGGCGTGGGCGAAGTGATTGCGCGTATTCCGCAAGAATCATCTAAAACTCGCGATATTACGGGTGGCTTGCCACGCGTGGCCGAGCTGTTTGAAGCGCGTTCACCAAAAGATGCTGGTATGTTGGCAGAAACTACAGGTACGGTTTCATTCGGTAAAGATACTAAAGGTAAGCAGCGTTTGGTGATTACTGATTTAGACGGGGTTGTCAGTGAGTTCTTGATTCCTAAAGATAAACACGTGACTGCACATGATGGTCAAGTGGTGACTAAAGGTGAAAGTATTGTCGATGGCCCAGCAGATCCGCAAGATATTTTGCGCTTACAAGGCCGTGAAGCATTGGCGCGTTATGTGATTGACGAGGTGCAAGATGTATATCGCTTGCAGGGCGTTAAAATTAACGATAAACACATTGAAGTGATTGTGCGTCAAATGTTGCGTCGCGTACGTGTGACCGATGCAGGCGACACCAGCTTTATTATGGGTGAGCAAGTAGAGCGTGCCGATTTGTTGGCCAAAAATGAAAACATTGTTGCACAGGATAAACGTCCTGCCGAGTTTGAATATGTATTGCTTGGCATTACAAAAGCCTCTTTGTCGACAGATTCGTTTATTTCAGCAGCGTCTTTCCAAGAAACCACGCGTGTGTTGACCGAAGCGGCGATTTTAGGCAAACGTGATGAATTACGTGGTTTAAAAGAAAACGTCATTGTTGGGCGCTTGATTCCGGCAGGTACAGGTTTGGCTTATCACGAAGCGCGCAAGCGTGCCGCGATTGCAGCGCTAACACCGTCAACGCCATCAGCTCAGGTGGCGGCGGCAGAAGCATTGTTTAGCGAGCCAACGCAAATGCTAGAATCGGTAGCAGAAACCATTGTTTTAGAGACGCCAGCCGAGTAGGACTATTTGTGCAAATTAGAGCGTAGAAAAATGTGTCAAGACAATTTAACCCTTGACACATGCGCCTGCGCTAAATAGAATGCTTGGTTTTTCAGAATAGCCTTATTGTCACTAATAAGGCGTGAAATTTTTAGTTAAAAGCAGTATCAATTTTTGTAGAGGTTATAGGCAATGCCAACCATCAATCAGTTAATTCGTAAGCCACGCGCAAAAGTGGTCACCAAAAGCAAAGTGCCAGCACTTGAAGCTTGCCCACAAAAACGCGGCGTGTGTACACGTGTTTACACCACAACGCCTAAAAAGCCTAACTCTGCGCTGCGCAAAGTGGCCAAAGTACGCTTAACCAATGGCTACGAAGTGATTAGCTACATTGGTGGTGAAGGCCATAACCTGCAAGAGCATAGTGTTGTGCTATTGCGCGGCGGTCGTGTAAAAGATTTACCAGGCGTGCGTTACCACATGGTGCGCGGTAGCTTGGATACAGCAGGTGTTAAAGATCGTAAGCAATCACGTTCTAAATACGGTGCTAAACGTCCAAAAGAAGCCAAGAAATAATTTAAGTTTTAATGAAAGCGGCCGTCCAAAGGCCTTGCTAAAGCAGTTGCTAGCAAAAAATAACACAGAATAGAGAAAAGAGAATCACATGCCAAGACGTAGAGAAGTCCCCAAACGCATTATTTTGCCTGATCCAAAATTTGGTAGCCAAGAGGTTTCTAAATTTGTAAACGTGCTGATGACGGGCGGTAAAAAATCAGTGGCAGAGCGTATTTTGTACGGCGCGTTTGATCAAGTAACCACAAAAACTAGCAAAGATGCGGTTGAAGTGTTTACCCTTGCGTTAACTAATTTACGTCCGTTGGTTGAGGTTAAAAGCCGCCGTGTTGGTGGTGCTAACTACCAAGTCCCAGTTGAAGTGCGCCCAAGCCGTCGTAGTGCTTTGGCAATGCGTTGGTTGCGTGATGCCGCGCGTAAACGTGGTGAAAAATCAATGGGCTTACGCTTAGCGGCTGAGTTGATTGAAGCTTCTGAAGGCCGTGGTTCAGCGATGAAAAAACGTGAGGAAGTGCACCGTATGGCAGAAGCGAACAAAGCATTCTCACACTTTAGGTTTTAATCTAAAAGTTAAGTTTAGTAATTTAGTTTTCTCGCTCTTTAAGAATTTAAGATTGAATTGATAGCAAAGGTAAAGTATTGTGGCTCGTATAACCCCTATTGAACGCTACCGTAACATTGGTATTTCTGCGCACATTGACGCTGGTAAAACAACGACAACAGAACGTATTCTTTTTTACACAGGCGTCAACCATAAAATTGGTGAAGTACATGATGGCGCTGCCACCATGGATTGGATGGAGCAAGAGCAAGAGCGCGGCATTACTATTACCTCTGCGGCCACTACCTGCTTTTGGTCAGGTATGGCAAAACAATTCGATCAACACCGTATTAACATTATTGATACCCCTGGCCACGTTGACTTTACCATTGAAGTAGAGCGTTCAATGCGTGTGCTAGATGGCGCATGTATGGTGTATTGTGCGGTGGGTGGTGTGCAGCCACAGTCTGAAACAGTATGGCGCCAAGCCAACAAATATAAAGTACCGCGCTTAGCGTTCGTCAACAAGATGGATCGTGCAGGTGCTGACTTCTTTAAAGTGTACGATCAAATGCGTGCACGTCTCAAAGCCAATCCAGTTCCGTTGCAAGTGCCTATCGGCGCCGAAGATAAATTCGAGGGCGTTGTCGATTTAATCAAAATGAAAGCTGTGTATTGGGATGATGCATCTCAAGGCATGAAATTTGATTACCGTGAAATCCCAGCAGAATTGAAAGCAGTATGCGATAAATGGCGCGAAAACATGGTAGAAGCCGCGGCTGAAGCTAATGAAGAGCTAATGAACAAATACCTTGAAGAAGGCAGCTTGTCTGAAGAAGAAATTTTAAAAGGTTTGCGTATGCGTACCATTGCCTTTGAAATTGTGCCTATGGTATGTGGTTCAGCCTTTAAGAACAAAGGTGTGCAAGCCATGTTGGATAAAGTCATTGAATTGATGCCAGCGCCAACCGATATTCCACCCACTAAAGCAGAAGATGGTGATGGTAATGAAATTCGCCTTAAAGCCTCAGATGACGAAAAATTTTCTGCATTAGCCTTTAAAATTATGACTGATCCGTTCGTGGGTCAATTGATTTTCTTCCGCGTTTATTCTGGTGTGATTAACGCAGGCGATACCGTTTACAACCCAATTAAAGGCAAAAAAGAACGTATTGGCCGTATCGTACAGATGCATGCCAACACGCGTGAACCGTTAACTGAAGTGCGTGCAGGAGATATTGCAGCCGCCATTGGTTTAAAAGATGCAACCACTGGTGATACGTTATGCGGTGTGAATGAAGAAATCATTCTTGAGCGCATGATATTCCCAGAGCCAGTAATTCACGTGGCAGTAGAACCAAAGACAAAAGTTGACCAAGAAAAAATGGGTGTTGCTTTAAATCGTTTAGCGCAGGAAGATCCTTCTTTTCGCGTTAAAACTGATGAAGAAACCAACCAAACCATTATTTCAGGCATGGGCGAGTTGCACCTTGAGATTTTAGTAGATCGTATGAAGCGCGAGTTTGGTGTTGAAGCCAATGTAGGCGCGCCACAAGTAGCGTACCGTGAAGCGATTAAGAAAAAGGTTGAAGTAGAAGGTAAGTTTGTTAAGCAGTCGGGTGGTAAAGGTCAATACGGCCACGTTTGGTTGATTTTGGAGCCTAACGAGCCAGGTAAAGGCTTTGAATTTATCGATGCGATTAAAGGCGGCACTGTGCCACGCGAGTTCATACCAGCGGTTGAAAAAGGCTTGCGCGAAACCATTCCATCAGGTGTTTTAGCTGGCTTCCCAGTGGTTGATGTCAAGGTAACTTTGTTTGATGGTTCATACCATGACGTTGACTCGAACGAAAACGCCTTTAAAATGGCAGCCTCAATCGGCTTTAAAGATGGTATGCGTAAGGCAGACCCAATCTTGCTAGAGCCAATGATGGCGGTTGAAATTGAAACGCCTGAAGACTACATGGGCGACATTATGGGTGACTTGTCCTCACGTCGTGGCATTATTCAAGGCATGGAAGATAACGCTACAGGTAAAGTGATTCGTGCAGAAGTGCCGTTGGCCGAGATGTTTGGTTATTCAACAACGGTGCGTTCACTGTCACAAGGTCGCGCGTCGTACAGCATGGAATTTAAGCATTACACGGAAGCACCAAGAAACGTGGCGGAAGCCATTATGAACAAGAAGTAAATATTTTTAATATATTGAATATCAACCAAAAATTTTTTAAAGGATTCTGAAATGGCAAAAGGCAAATTCGAACGTACCAAGCCGCACGTCAACGTAGGCACGATTGGCCACGTGGATCATGGTAAAACCACATTAACCGCAGCGATC
>JAYVRE010000020.1:0-11954 GCA_043776535.1 Methylotenera sp.
CTAATGACCCTGCGCTGACAGACAGCTTTAATTACTCTGCTACGGATGGTGATGCAAACTCAGTAGCCTCGACACTGACCATCAGCATTTTTGGTTCAAACGATGGCCCGACACTTAACGTGACACCTGGTACATTGTCAGTATATGAAGCAGGTCTGCCTCAAGGCTCTAACTCGGCAGCAACTTCAGAAACTGTTACTGGAAGTTTTACTATAGGAGATACAGACGGCTTTGACGATATTAGATCGATCACAATCGCAGGCACTGCTTTAAATGTCAGCGGCTCTGGGTTGTCGGGTTTAGTAGGTTCTATCGTCGATACAGGTTATGGCACACTTACTCTAACCAGTTACAGTAATGGTGTCTTCGGTTATAGCTATACATTGGATACTACAGTAGACAATGATGGTCAGTCTGGTGCAACTGGTACGGCTTACGTTGAGGCAATTTCTCTTAGCGTTTCTGATGGGTCATTAAGTGCGAATGGTACGATTAACATCACAATTAATGATGATGCTCCAACATACTTCGATCCTAAGAGTTCATACCTTAATAACATTGCTGGGGCTACTGTAACCGCGCACTTGGATTTGGATAACAACATTGACAACAATACAGGGGCAGATCAGCTGGGAACTGTTACATTTACAGCTGTTGATGGTACGGTCAGTGGTTTGAAATCCGGCACGCTTGATATTCGTTTGTATGTGTCAGGTGATGGTAAAACCCTCACAGGATCTACTGCAATAAATGAAGGCGGCATAACAACTGCAAATACGATTTATGTTGTAACCATCAATCAAGATGGTAGCTATGCCACCAGCAATGACACTTATACAGTTACAATGCATGGAACCATTGATAATGGATCTGGTGCTAAATTTGCTAACTTATCCGGAGGCGAAGCAGGTAACCCACCGTTCAAGATTATTGAGTCGACAACTGCCGATGCCTTGGAGTTGCTAGTTACACCAATTAATGCAGGTTCTGTTAATAGCGATTCGAATGATATCGCTGCTGGCAGTCAATTTATTGCTATTGCAGATCCAGATCAAGGCATACGATTTGACTTTGGTGACTTTACCTTTAATGCTAATGGTGGTGGTTCAAGTGATGATACATTCACCATGAACAATCACACTAAGGTGCAAGGTTTCAGGTTCACAATAGATCAAATTTCTGGCGGCACTACAGCAGCTGTACATTTAGTCGCGTATGACGCAAATGAAGATGCGAACTTTGCAAATGATGCCAGACCAGCCATCACAAAAATTGTAATTTACGACGCGAGCGGCATTAAAGTTGGGGAATATATTGTTGATACTAACGTTGGCGGAGCAGGATTAAGTATTGATTTTAATGGTAGTAACGGTGTAACCGTTGATGGACTGGCTACTGGGTACAGCATTGTTACTTATACATCGACTGCATCAGGTGGCTACGATAGGATTGAGATTACCAATGCAGGTATAGCTAGTACAACAGATGGTAAGTTCTCGCTCAGCGGCCTTTCTGTAGAATCATCATCTACAGGTGGTTCTGTTGATATGAGTTTTGGCCTTCAATTGACTGATACCGATGGCGATTTTACTACGGCTAACCTTAATGTGACTGTAGAACCATCTGCTTTAGCTGGTAACGACACTATTAATGGAACAAATAACGCTGATACACTTTATGGCGGTGCAGGTAACGATATCCTTAATGGCCTTAACGGTAATGATGTTCTTCTTGGTGGAAGCGGTAACGATACGCTAACTGGTGGGGCTGGTAGTGATCGTTTTGTGATAACCAGTGGTGGCGGTGTTGATCATATTACTGACTTTGTAATAGGCGTAGGTGGTGATATTCTGGATATCAGTGATCTGTTTGCTGATGCTGGTGTGGCTTCGCCAACTGTAACCAATATTGGTAGTTACCTGTCATTGAATTTTGATTTAGGTACTAACACGACCAGTGTATCAGTCGATCTTGACGCCACTGGGGCAACTCATGCTCCAGTACAGATTGCTACTCTGCAAGGTAATGTTACATTAGAATCTTTATTGAGTAGCAATTTAGATTACACGCCATAATTGCTGTGTTGCAGGTAAGGTAGGTAAAAAGCAGCTAGCAAATGTTAGCTGCTTTTTGATTTATATATCATATAAGCATGCTATATTTATGTTCATACAAAGTTCAATTTATATTGATGCTAGGTGTTAAATTGCTATTTTAAGAATCATTCAATTGAATTGTTATAATGTGTCTCATTTTTACAACAATTTACATAATTTAACAAAATTTCTACCGTGTAAATTGCATACACACTGATAAAGATTTAGAGTAGAGATGATCAATAAATATGACCTATTAGATATACATAAAACAAATTAATAAAGAGGTAAAACGTGAATAAAAAACTGATTATGTTGGCAGTGCTCTCTACGTGTCAGATGGGCTTCTGGGGTGTTGCTAATGGTGCAACTATTTCAGAGGCAGTTAATCAGACGATTAGAACGAGTCCTGATGTGCTGATTGATGCGAATCGGAAATTATCTATAGATCAGGCGGTTAAGCAGGCTGAGGGTGGCTACTATCCAAAAATTGACTTTAATCTGGGTTACGGTAGCGAGTGGAGTAAAAATATTACAACACGGCCTAGATCGGGTGGTGATGACAGCCTGATCAGACGCGAGTCAGGTCTGACACTTTCTCAGTTGATTTATGATGGATCTGCAACCAGCGGTGAAGTTGATCGCCAACAGGCACGATTAAGCTCTGCGTCACGTAAAGTGAAGGGTACTTCTGAGCAAATAGGTTTAAGGGCTATTGAAGCCTATTTAAATGTACTGCGTCGTACCGAGTTGCTTAAATTAGCGCAAGCCAACCTTGATGTTCATGAGAAAACATTTGCCCAGATTAAAATCCGTAGTGAAGGTGGTATTGGACGTAAGGCTGACTTGGATCAAGCGCAGGCAAGGTGGTCACTTTCTCAGGCTAACGTAGCGTCAGTTGAAGCAAATCTACGCGAATCAAATATTGCATATAACCGTGTAGTTGGTGTAATGCCTGTTGCTTTAGTTAAGCCAGAAATAGTTGAAGCTCCTGTAAGTGTTGATGAAGCGTTAAACGTATCTTTGGAAAGTAACCCGATCTTACGCTCAGCAATGGCTGATATTGAAGTTGCTCAGGCGCAGAATAAGACTGCGGAATCTTTGTTAAAACCACGCTTGCACTTGGAGCTTGGCACTAGTTTTAATAATGACTTGGATGGCGTTAATTATAAAAATAATGATGCTTATGCTATGTTGCGCATGCGTTATAACTTGTTTAATGGTGGTTCAGATGTTGCCAAGATTGCTGAGACTACCATTCAGATTCAAGAGGCAACAGAAGTTTTCCACCGCACACAGCGTCAGGTAGAAGAAAGCCTGCGTCTATCATGGAACTCCATGGTTACAGCACAAGATCGTTTGCCAAAACTCAAGGTAACTGCTGAAGCAGCAGCACGGACTCGTGATGGTTATGCGCAACAGTTTAATTTAGGTCAGCGTACATTGCTTGACTTGCTGGATTCAGAAAATGAACTGTACATCGGGCGCTCAAACTATCTTGATGCTCAGTATATTGATTTGTTTTCTCGCTACCGTTTAATGGCTGATATGGGTAAACTTCTTGGTACACTTGGTGTTGATCCAAGAGAAGAGTCAAAAGAAGTTGCAGCAAAAGAAGTTGCAGCAAAATAATTTTGCATAAGGTATTGGTAGCGAATGATGTTTTGTACTTCAGCAAGTGAGATGATTGTACAGCGAGAGTAATTTTAAAAAACCGGATTTAAAGCTCCGGTTTTTTATGTGTGTTATTCGCTTAAGTTTTGAAAATATACTCAAATAGACAATGCCACATCGCATCACATTAAGATTCATTGCACCGTGTCTACGTCTAGTCGTCGTAGTTTGTTTGTTGGGTGTGTCGCTGCTGCTGCCAGCTGTAGTTGGCGATAGTTTCAATGTATCAATTTCGGATAAGCAGTATTTAGCGATTGAGGGAAAGTATAAAGAGATAGGCCGTAAACGTGTTGCTGGTTGGGTGCAGCTGGTTTATTCCAGCCAGAGTAAATCTGCCAGAGAGAAGCTGGTGCTTGTAAATGATTTTTTTAATCAGAATGTGCTTTGGGTATCAGACTATGATCATTATGGCGTTCAGGATTACTGGTCTACTCCGCTTGAAACGATTGCATCTGGCGGCGGGGATTGTGAGGATTTTTCAATTGCTAAATACTTTACATTAATAGCCTTAAATGTACCGATGGATAAGCTGACAATTACCTATGTTAAGGCTGACACCCCTAATCCCATAAACCGTTCGCACATGGTGCTGACATATTATGAAAAGCCTGCATCAGTGCCGTTAGTTTTAGATAACCTTAACCCTGAGATTAAATTGGCTACAGAACGAAAAGACCTTGCTCCTGTATATACATTTAACGGACAGGGATTATGGCTGGCGAAAGAACGTGCTGCAGGTAAAAGTGGGTCTAGCAGGGCAAGTAATATCGCATTGTGGCGTGAAATGATGTCACGTATGGGTAAGGAGTTCGAGTGAAACATGCAAAGGAATCAAGATGACGTTACTTAAGCAACTTTTAGCGATGATAGTCTTGCTTTTTACTATGATATTTATAGGTTCATTTTCACTTAGCATAGAAAATACGCGCAGTTATTTAAATAATCAATTACGCACAATCTCCCAAGATACTGCGACATCACTAGGGATGTCATTGTCTCCGCATATTAGTGAGCATGATTATGTAATGGTAGAGCGCATGGTCAGCGCTGTTTCAGATAGCGGTTACTATCGCCAGGTTCTCATTACTGATGTTGATGGCAAAACTATCATTAATAAAACACAGCAGGTCAATCTGGATGATGTACCTCAGTGGTTTATTAATATGTTCGCACTCGACACACCACAAGGCGAGGCCCTGATCATGGCGGGCTGGCAGCAGGCCGGCATGGTTAAGGTTTTAGTGAACCCTGGATATGCCTACATGGCGTTATGGTCTAGTGCAATACAATCTTTTCTGTGGTTTGCCGGTATGTCGGTACTTGCATCGGTGCTAGGGGTTATTGCTTTACATTATATTCTCAACCCGTTGCGCATGGTTGAGGCGCAGGCGCGAGCAATTTGCGACCGCGAGTATCCAATCCAAACCAAGCTGCCGTGGACCATTGAGCTGCGCAGTGTGGTTGAAGCGATGAACCGCATGACAAACAAGGTTAAACAGATGTTCGAGGAGCAGTCAGCATCAATTGAGCGCCTGCGTTCAGAAAACTATCTTGATAGTCTGACTAATCTGGCTAACAGACGCTATTTCGATATGCAGCTTAGCCATCTGATTAAAGCTGGTGAGCATGGCGCAGTAATTTTGCTTGAGCTTAAAAATTTCAAAGAGTACAACCAGAAACGCGGGTTTCAGGCTGGTGATGAACTGTTGCGCAACACTGCAAGTTTTATCAATGCCATCTGCAAAGCGCAGCCAAATCAAGAGTATTTTGTAGCGCATTTATCTGGTGCAAGTTTTGCCATTGTGATCAGTCATGTGGATGAACAGGAAGCAAGGGATCTAGGTGACAGAATAGCTCGTTCATTGCCTAGATTTAAAGAGCGCGGTCTGGTTGAGTCTGATGAGGTTGGGCACGTTGGTATTGCTCTATTCAGTAATGAAACCTATGGCGAAGTGATGTCTGCGACCGATTTGGCACTTCGTACTGCACAGCAATCAGGCCCCAATGCCATGCATTTGGTGGTACCCTCTAAATCTGTAGCTAGCGTGGTGAATACCTCAACACAGTGGGGTGAAGTGCTCAGGGAGGCCTTGCAAAACAATCGTTTATATTTATTAATGCAGCCAGTAAAAGATTTTGCAGCCTCGATACTGCATTATGAAGCATTAATGAGGCTAACAGATGCGAATGGAGAAATGATCCCAGCCATGATCTATACGCAAATGGCTAACAGGCATGGTCTGGCGATGGATTTCGATAAGCTGATGGTTGCTGAAGTGTTGTCAAGGTTAGTTGCCAAGCGTTATGGGGATATTCCTATAGCCGTTAACATTTTTCCATCCAGTGTGCAAAACAATGCGTTTGTTGATTGGCTTTGCGCAGAGCTGGAGAAAACCCCGGAGGCTGCTTCAAGGCTGCTGATCGAAGTGCCGGAGTATGGGGTACTTGAGAATATTGAAGCGCTACGAGAGTTTATTAAAAAACTCGCCGCTTACGGCACGCGTGTTGGCCTTGATCACTTTGGGCGTGGGTTCACTTCATTTGGTTACCTCAGTAAACTCAAGCTTGATTACATTAAAATTGATGGTGGCTATGTAAATGGCATTGTTGATAACAAAGATAACCAGTTCCTGATCGAATCTGTAGCCAAAGTAGCGCATGGCCTTGATATTAAAGTTTACGGCGTGTCAGTAGAAGATGCGGATCAGTGGAAACTTCTGATTGGTTTACATGTGGATGGGGTGCTGGGTTATGGAGTAGGACGCCCGGAAGATATTTAAGGGCACTTCTATAAATACCCCTAAAAAGGGATAATATCCCCACTATGCAAACCAGCCCGTAAGATTGTGGGCTGGGCGTTAGCTTCCCCTATGCGGGCAAGCTTGGTATGTTCTGCGCTCAATATGGCCATCATTGCTAGGCAACCATCAGCAGGGTTGCTTGTGCATACCGAGGCAGCCAATATGCCAGCGATGATTATCTAGCGTTGTTGACCAAGCACCAAATCACCGCCAGCATGAGTGGGCGTGGTCATTGTGATGAATTCGCTTTTAGCAGGCATTTATGCGTAGCATAAAGCTCGCACAACGCAGTGATGGAACGTTTCTTCTTAAATTTGAAAATGGAGCGTGTATGGCAAACGCATTATGCCAATCATCAAGAAACGGTGAAAGATATTAGACAGTACATTGTTGCTTTTTATAATAGCACTCGATTACACTCAAGTTTGGATTATCTGTCGCTCAATCAGCTTGAGGCTAAATTGACAGAAAACCAACCAATCATGTCGATTGAGGTCTCCAATTTTAGTTGACCACTACAATAAGTAAGTGCCATAAATAAAAAGGCGATTAAATCGCCTTTTTATTATACAAATTCTTTCAATAGCGTTTTTACAAACTCTACTCGTTGCGCCAAGTTGCCAAAGTGGGCGGTAACCCTTAATTTATCGGGCCCGTTCATGCGGCAGCGGCGGTCGCGTTGTAGTAGGTTGACAAGTTTCATAGGATCTAAATCCGCCTTAATATTAAACTGCAATTGTATCGCTGCGTCACTGGCGTCAATTTTAATAATGCCTAGCGGTTTGGCGGCGATGCGAAGTCTGTGACACGCCAGCAGTGCCTCGCCTTGATCTGGTAGCAGGCCGAAGCGGTCTATTAGCTCTTCTTGCAGAGTGTCTAGGTCGTCGTCGTTATTGGCGTTGGCGAGGCGTTTGTACAGCACCAAGCGCTCGTGCACGTCGGGGCAGTAGGCGCTGGTGAGCAGCGCTGGTACGTGTAGATTGATTTCTGTTGTTACGCCTAGTGGCGCGTCTAAATCGGGCTCTTTGCCTGCTTTAAGCTGTTTTACGGCATGATTGAGCATGTCGGAATAAAGTTGAAAACCAATCGCCTGCATCTCGCCGCTTTGGTTATCGCCCAGCAGCTCGCCCGCGCCACGAATTTCTAAATCGTGCATGGCAAGGTGAAAACCTGCGCCCAAATCTTCCATGAGTTGAATGGCATCCAAACGTTTTTGCGCTTGCGGGGTGATGTTGCGATGTTCATCGGTGAGCAAATACGCATAAGCCTGATGATGCGAACGCCCTACTCTACCACGCAACTGATGCAGCTGAGCCAGCCCAAACATATCGGCGCGATTCATAATAATGGTGTTGGCGGTGGGAATATCAATGCCTGTTTCGATAATGGTAGTGCATAGCAGCACGTTAAAACGTTGCTGATGAAAGTCGCGCATCACCGATTCTAGCTCGCGCTCGCGCAGTTGGCCGTGAGCGATACCGATGCGCGCATCTGGCACGTACTTTTCTAGTTTTTCGCGCTGTACGAAAATAGTATCCACCTCGTTATGCAGAAAGTAAACTTGCCCGCCGCGTTTAAATTCGCGCATCATTGCCTCGCGGATAATGCCTTCGCCATAAAAAGTGTGGAAAGTTTTAATGCTCAAGCGTTTTTGTGGCGGCGTGCTAATGACGCTAAATTCGCGCAAACCTTCCATTGCCATGCTGAGTGTGCGCGGAATCGGCGTGGCGGTAAGCGTAAGCACATCCACCTCGGCGCGCAGCGCTTTCATTTGCTCTTTTTGACGCACGCCAAAGCGATGTTCTTCGTCTAAAATTGCTAGGCCTAAATTTTTAAATTTTACATCTTTTTGAATTAATCGATGTGTACCGATGATAATATCAATCCTGCCAGAAGCCAGCCCTGACAAGGCTTCGGCAATCTCTTTGGCTGTTCTGAAACGTGAAATTTCAGCGACTTTAATCGGCCAATCGGCAAAGCGGTCACAGAAATTCTGATAATGTTGTTCGGCCAATAGCGTGGTTGGCACCAGCACCGCCACCTGCCTGCCGCCCATCACCGCGACAAAGGCAGCTCTTAAAGCCACTTCAGTTTTGCCAAAACCTACATCGCCGCACACTAGCCTATCCATAGGCTTGCCAGATTGCATGTCTTTGATGACGTTTTCGATGGCTTCGAGCTGGTCTGGTGTTTCTTCAAACGGAAAGCCTTCGCAAAATGCTTCGTAATCCTTCAAACTAAGCGTAAATGCATGGCCACGCCGCGCGGCGCGCTGGGCGTAGAGATTGAGCAATTCAGCCGCGGTATCGCGAATTTGCTTGAGGGCTTTTTTCTTGGCTTTTTCCCACTGACCGCTACCCAACCTGTGTAAAGGCGCGCTTTCTGGTGGGCCGCCTGAGTAACGCGAGATGAGAAAAAGCTGCGAAACTGGCACGTATAATTTATCGTCGCCGTAATACTCCAACAGTAAAAATTCGGTTTCGCCTTCGCCAAAATCTAAATTCACCAAACCCTTATAGCGGCCTACGCCGTGCTGCTCGTGCACGACAGGATCTGATAAATGCAGCTCGGATAAATCTTTGAGCATGCCCTCGGTGTTGCGGGCTTTTTCCTTCTCGCGACGACGTTGTTGACGCACGGTGCCAGAGTAGAGCTCGGATTCGGTGATAACTGTTAGGTGACTTACCCCCTCTCCCCAGCCCTCTCCCGCGAGGGGCGAGGGGTTAAAAGATGAAGATGGATAGAGCCGCTTATTGTCGTCTGCAACTTTATCCCCTCCCCTTGCAAGGGGGAGGGCTAGGGTGGGGGTGAGATTTAGCGTGGGAGTAGAAGCCTCGCTTTTTTTAACTTTTCTACCCCCATCCCCGCCTTCCCCCTGTGAGGGGGAAGGAGTTAATGCGAAGCCTGCATGTAACGGCGAAACGCCTAACATCACTTTTTCGCTGCTTGCGGCAAACTCCACCCAAGACTCGCAAGTAGCCATCGGCAAACCGTTCTCAGTAAACAGTTGTAGCATGGTTTCGCGGCGGCCTAGGCTTTCGGCGGTGATTAAAATGCGTTTATTTGGCACCTCGCCAGAAGCCGCATGGATAAAGTCTTGCAGCTTATGCAATGGTTGTTCGGCACGGCGCTCTATATCCAAGGCTGGGAGAGGTTTTGCAGCTTCTTGCGTCAATATTAGCGTTGGGTAAGCGTGGGTTTGTGCAAAAAAATCGTCGGTTTTAATCAGTAAGATTTCTGGTTTTAAAATCGGCCGCTCGGGGTCGTGTGCTAGCAATCGATAGCGTGAATTCGCATCCGCCCAAAACTGTTGCGCGGCCTTATCCACATTGCCATGCAGGCAAATATTGGCGAGGCCTGTATTTTTATCTTTGGGCAGATAATCTAACAACGTAGAAGTGCTGTCAAAAAATAGCGGCAAATACCACTCTATGCCGCCGCTGGCCACACCTTTGCTCACGTCTTTATAAATTTTGGCACGCTGCGGGTCGCCTTCAAATTGCTCGCGAAAATTGCTTCTAAATTTACTAATGCCCGCTTCATCCAGCGGAAACTCGCGCGCGGGTAGCAAACGAATCTCTGGCACGGGGTACAGGCTGCGCTGAGTGTCAATATCGAAAGTGCGAATGGTTTCGATTTCGTCATCAAACAAATCGATGCGGTACGGCAACACGCTGCCCATGGGGAATAAATCCACCAAGCCGCCACGCACACTAAATTCGCCAGGCGAGATGACCTGCGATACATGGTGATAGCCCGCCTGTGCGCATTGGTGGCGCAGTGCGTCTAAATTGAGCTTTTGGCCTTTTTTAAGCATAAAAGTATGCCTAGCCAAATAAACCACGTCTGGCAGGCGCAAAAGCGCGGTGGCGATAGGTACGATCACCACATCACATTGGTTTTGGCTAATTTGGTACAAAGTGGCTAAGCGTTCAGAAATCAAATCAGGGTGCGGTGAGAACACGTCGTAGGGCAGTGTCTCCCAATCTGGTAGCAAATTTATCTTTAAGTTTGGCGCGAAATAAGGTATTTCTTCTAATAAGCGTTGTGCATCAGATGCGTTGGAAGTGATGATGACAAGCGGTGCTTGTTTATTCTCTGGTGTTGTTTTTAAGCGACATGCAAGTGATGCAAGAGATAAGCTATCTAAGCCATTGGCTGGATAAGAGAAACGGCTTTTTTGTCCGCTGGTAGGCTGCGTTAACTGCATAAATGAGTATGGAAATAACTTGGATTAAGATTAGATTTTGCCTATTATAACCGTAAGAAGGTTGCATCAATTAAGCCATTTTCTTTATAACCAAAAATAAAAATATTGAAGGGACTATCACCATGAACGATAAGCAACTGGTGGCAATTCATGCTGCCAAATACGTGAAAAGTGGCATGCTAGTTGGCTTAGGCACAGGCTCTACCGCCAATTACTTCATTGAGGAACTAGCACGTCGCCAAAAAGATGAGAATCTCAAAGTCACTTCCATTGCCAGCTCTCAAGTGAGCATGATTAAAGCGCAAATTTTAGGCTTAAATGTCATCGCACTTACTCAAGTGGCCGAGATTGATGTTTACGTGGATGGTGCAGATGAGATTACGCCAGACATGACGCTTTTAAAGGGTCGTGGCTATGATTTAGTATTAGAAAAGCTACTCGCTAAGGCCGCAAAGCAATTCATTGTGGTGGCGGATAAAAGTAAATTGGTCGGTCGTATCGGCACCAATTACGCCATACCAATTGAAGTGATGCCAATGGCATGGAAAGCCGCCAAACGCAGCCTAGAAGCGGCTGGTGGCATTGGAGAGCTTCGTCAAAACGTTGCCAAGGATGGCTTGTCTATTAGCTCGCATGGCAGTTTGGTGTTAGATATGGCGTTTGATAAATCTATTTCAGAGGAATCATTAAATCAGCTCATTAACAACACGCCTGGCGTGGTAGAACACGGCATTTTTTACGGGCTGACTAGTGTGGTGTTGATTGCTGGCGATGGCAAAGTTGAAGAACGCTGGAAATAATTTCTTAGGGATTATTTTTGTTTAAACTTCACTATATCTTTTTTGTATTTTCGTTGGTCTTTGCTGGCTGCGACAAGCCCCCTGTCCCAGCGCCTGCACAGCCAGCTCCAGTCGTCGAAAAAAACAAAGTCATCACTTTTGTGACTATGAACAGCCCCAACACTTATTATGTGAATGGGGATAACGAATCTGCTGGGCTAGATTATGATTTAGCCAAACTGTTTGTAAAAGACCTCGGCGATGACCCCCAATATAAAGACGCGCAATTAAAACTGATTGTAGCGAATCATATTGACCAAGTATTGCCTGCTGTTTTAAGCGGCAAAGCCGACATTGCGGCGGCAGATATTTCGATTACCGAAGTGCGCAAAAA
>JAYVRE010000021.1:0-3034 GCA_043776535.1 Methylotenera sp.
CTTTTATTTACCAATTCAAAATTACTTTAACTGATATTTATCCTGATATTTGGCGCACGATTCAAGTGCCAGAAGATTACAATTTTTGGGATTTACACGTCGCTATCCAAGATGCCATGGGCTGGCTCGATTGCCATCTTCATACTTTCTATTTTGTAGAAAAAAACACAAGAAATATCACCCGCATAGAAATGCCTGATGAGGATGCGGAAAATGATTCGCTGATTGACTGGGAGGTGCCGATTAAACAATTTTTCACAAAAGTGGGGGTTATTGGTGGGTATGACTATGATTTTGGGGATGGATGGATTCACCAAGTAGCATTAGAGGCCATTTTGCCACGAGATAACACCCAAAATTATCCTATTTGTATTGCAGGAGAGCGTGCCTGCCCACCAGAAGATTGTGGCGGCATACCAGGTTTTGAGGAGATATTAGCTACGCTTGCACACGGTAAGGCAAGCGAGAAAAAAGAAATCAACCAATGGTTAAAAAATCATGCAAAAAATTATTACCCATTTAACCCAGATGAATTTAATCCATCAATGGTGAAGTTTAATGATTCTGAAGTTCGTTGGGCAAATGCATTTAACCAATAAAAAAATAGTTCAACTATTTTTCGCAATTAAGTAGGTTTAAAACTTTTATGTATTACTTTTTTAAAAAAAAGCCCTGACTTCCAGGGCTTTTAACTAACCAATGTCGTCTAGCGACTACCAGCTATTTAGAATCCAAACTACCCATGGCTTTCGGATAAGTCACAATTCCCCAAGGCAGGTTTTTCACTTCAATCTGTTTGGTCACTTCCAATTTTTCTGCATCAATCACTAAAATTGCATCCGATTTGCCGCAAGCCAACAAAATCTGTTTCTCGTCTGGTGTGAAGCTAAAGTGCCAGCAGCGGTTAGCGGTGGGGATGTCTTTAATTTTCTCATAAGTTTTAGCATTGAATACTTGCAATACTTTTGCCTTGTTGGCAGCAACAAATATGCGCTCGCCTTTGCTGTCATACGCAATGCCATAAGGCGTTTCAGCAGTATCCACAGTGCGTACAACGTTGAAATCTTTATCCAACACCATAAATTTATTGCCATATTCTAGCGTGGCTAGGTAGGTATTGCCGTCGGGCGAAACTTTAATGCCGCGCGGTCTGTCACCAAGTTCATGCGTGCTGATGGTTTTGACTAAGCTACCATCTTCAATATTGTGCACGGTCACGGTGTTATCAGCCTCGTTAGTAATAACCAAATTTTTGCCATCTTTTGAAAATTCTATACCCTCGGTTTCTGGACCGCCCGTAATTTCGCGTACTTTTTCGCCCTTGATTAAATCTACCACGGCGATTTTAGCGGGAATTTTTTCTTCGGCATCTTCATTATCTTCCACCTTGGCTGAGCCAGGTTTTGGTGGGGGGCCGCCTTTTGCGCTAGGTTCAGATGAAATATAAACAAAATTGCCTTTTACGCGCACAAATTCTGGGTTTTTACCCACAGGGATTTGCTGTGTAACTTCGCCAGTTGCGGTATCGATGACTGAAATACTTTCGTTTTCGCGCGTGGCGACGATGAGTTTTTTGCCATCATCAGTAATGCCTAAGCCGCGTGGACCAACAGCTTTTACGTCAAAGGTTTTGGTTACTTGCATGGTGGCAAGGTCAATCACGCTCACGCCTGCATCTTGGCTAGTGACATAAGCTATGCCTGTGCTAGTGGCCGCAGAAGCCGCGTCAATATTAGCTGCTGGAGCATCTGTTACAGGCGCTTTTTCTTGGTTACAAGCACTTAAAGTTGCAATTAATGCTAGCACTAGTAGGCTGGTACGTGTTTTATTAAATGTTGACACTAATGCCATTAAAATCTCCAATTGAATTTTATAGCTTTTATTTAAACTAAAATAAAAAACTATACTAAGTTGTATATTACATTAAGCTTGTCAAGTAACAATAGGATATTTTCCCTATTTGTAGAAATTGTAGAAAATGGCTAACCCAAAAATAGCTTATACGCGGGGTTTTCAGTTTCATCCGAATATGGGTAGCCTAAGTTTTGTAAGAACGCTAAAAACTCAACATGTTCATGCGGTGGTACTTGCATCCCCACCAGCACGCGGCCAAAATCGGCGCCATGGTTGCGGTAATGGAATAAGCTGATGTTCCAATCGTGACCCATTGACTCTAAAAATTTCATCAACGCACCTGGTTTTTCGGGGAACTCAAAGCGATAAACTACTTCATGCTCGGCCTGCGGTGCGCGCCCACCAACGAGATGGCGCAAATGCAGTTTGGCCATTTCGTTATCGGTTAAATCAATGGCGTTTAAACCTTGCGCAGCCAAATCGACAATTAATTTGCCTGTCTCATTTGCATTGGCTATTGCCAAGCCCACAAAAATGTGTGCTGCTATTGGGTCGTCATAACGATAATTAAACTCAGTAATATTACGGTCACCCAGCAAACGGCAAAACGCTTTAAACGCACCCGCTTGTTCAGGAATCGTCACCGCTAGCAATGCCTCGCGCTGCTCGCCCAGCTCGGCGCGTTCGGCAATAAAGCGCAAACGGTCAAAATTCATATTCGCGCCAGAGGCAATACCCACCAACGTTTTGCCAGTGATATTGTTACGAGCTGCATATTCCTTAATGCCCGCCGTGGCGAGTGCGCCAGCGGGTTCTAATATGCTGCGCGTGTCTTCAAACACGTCTTTAATCGCGGCGCAAATGGCATCGTTATCTACTACAATCATTTCATCTACAAATTGTTGCGCCAATTTAAACGTATGCTCGCCCACTTGCTTCACGGCGGCACCATCAGCAAATAAACCCACTTGGTCTAGCATCACGCGCTGGCCTAGTTTTAGCGATTCTGTCATCGCTTCGGCATCTTTTGCCTCCACGCCGATGACTTTTATCTCTGGCCTTAGCGCTTTTACATAGGCCGCAACGCCCGCCAGCAGGCCACCACCGCCTACGCAGCAAAATATCGCCTCGATAGGTTCAGGATGTTGCTGCAAAATTTCCATTGCAATGGTGCCTTGCC
>JAYVRE010000022.1:0-11775 GCA_043776535.1 Methylotenera sp.
TGCCAAGCAAACGCGAAGCCTTAACCGCATCCTCAAAAAACAACTCATAAAAATCGCCCATGCGATAAAACAACAACATATCGGGATGCTGCGCTTTTAGGCCAAGATACTGACGCATCATGGGCGTATGGCTAGGTTTTAGGTTTTCTACAGTCATATTTGTATTTTACATTTAAATCATTCACTCCCTTAAAAAATACAAATGTGAAATGGTGGGTAAATTAAATATCTGCAGGAAAAATGATAGTTTAGATTTGGGGGGGGTTCAACAGAATAGTCCCATTATAGCCATCCATCCTATTCACTGCCAAGAAACTGTTTATCGAGCTAATTAATTACCTAGATCTTTCTATTCAATATTGGTTAGCCTTGTCTTTAATACAATTATGGCAAAACTTTAATCTACTAAGACGCTTTAAAATCTGATAAATAAATTATTCTCTTGATACATATCAAATCGCCTCGCTAATTAAGAACGTATATTCAACCGTCAGATCTATGTCTATTTATTACTTAATGGAGAGTTGGAAAATGAAAAAAACGTTATCGTCATTATTGCTAGCAACTGCGTTTGCCCCTATGTGGGCGCATGCTGAAGCTGGTGATTGGGTAGTGCGTATCCGTGCTGCACATGTTGTTCCAAACGAAGACAGTAAACTGGGGAAAACCGTAAATGGGCTTTTACCTGGCGCAATGTCTCCAGGTGCCGAGTTGAAAGTGGATGACAATTTAATTCCTGAATTAGATATTTCATACTACTTTACTAAAAATATTGCTGCAGAATTGATTCTCGCAACAGGCTCCAAACATGACGTCAGCATCAAAGGTGACGCACTGACTGCTGTGGGCAATCAACAATTGGGTAGCGTTGACGCTTTACCCCCAACGCTAACTGCACAGTGGCATTTTAATCCAGATCAAACTTTTGATCCTTATATCGGCGCTGGTATTAACTACACCATCATGCTGGATCGTAACCTTAAAGGTAGCCGAAATGCTATTACTGGCAATAAGATTAAGGTTGATAGTGATAGCTGGGGTTACGCACTACAAGCTGGTTTCGATATCAATTTGAAGGATGGCTGGTTAATTAATGCTGATGTGAAATATATTACTATGGATACTGACGTCAAGTTGAAGGGCGCTGCCACTGGAAATGTATGGAGAAAAATCGACTCACTTGATATTGACCCATGGGTATTCGGTATCGGCATTGGTAAAAAATTCTAACCACTGCTTCTCAGTAGCGGAAATAGTCCATCCGCACCCCTTGCCTCTGTCGTTAATCGGCAGAGGCTTTTTTAGGTTAATTACACCAAATTTTGACCTGATGTGCCAAGTCCATCCAAATCGCCCAACCTGCAACAGCAGCTAGTAACAACCCTGCTAAACGCATGCTCGCGCTTTCATTTATCCATTTATTGCCATTTTTAAGTTTAAGCCATAACATAGGCCCAAGCATTAATGAAACGCTTGTCCCAATGGAAAATGTGGCCATGCTAAATGCGCCGTTTAACGCATTTGCATTTAATGAAGCGATTAGCAAGGCCGAATATAGTAGGCCGCAGGGCATCAACGCCCACAACATGCCTGTAACCATTACACCACCTGGCAGGTTGGTCAATTTACGCACATGCGCCCAAACTTGATGACCAAAGTTATCTGCCCATGTTGGTTGCCGAGCGTAAATTAGCAATATTAAACCCCAGCTTAATACCAATACATGAAAAAACGTCCAAAGTGGGTGCAAGGCGGAAGTTTGATTGGAAAACCAAGCCAGACTCTTTACCGAGCCAGCTGCCATGGCACCAAGGCTAGCATAGCCAATTAGCCTGCCTGCTTGGAATTTCCATAAATCATAAACGCCACCCTGCCCTTTTTGTAGGCTGGCGCATGCAGCGCCACACATGGCGAGGCAATGTGGCCCGCCAGCCAAACCCATAAATAAGGTGGTGAGTGCTAGTGTTGACTGCATAATGCAACCATTTTAGATGATTTTTGAGAAGCGCGCTCGATTGCGGTCGGTTTGCAAATAACGATCAAACAACATGGCAATCGCGCGAACAAAGAACCAGCCGCGATTTGTAACTTGAATGCCGCTATCATCCATTTCTAACAAGCCTGATTTTTCTAGAATGATTAAAGCATCCCAGATATTTGAAAAATACTCTTTAAAATTAATCATATAGGCAATTTCAATCGATTCGTATTGGATCTCACCCTGACACATAATGGACATAATCACTGCGCGGCGCAAAAGATCATCATGCGACAATGCTAAGCCACGCACCACTGGAAAACGACCTAGATTTAAGTACCCATAATACTCATCTAAAGTTTTAGCATTCTGACTATAAGTCGCACCTACGCGACCTATTGCTGAAACACCAAGACTAATTAAATCACAATCTGGCTGTGTGCTATAACCCTGAAAATTACGATGCAGCCTACCTTGTCGTTTTGCTATTGCCAAATCATCACCTGGTAAAGCAAAATGATCCATGCCCACGTAAACATAACCCGCTTTAAGAAATGCAGTTAATGCCTCAGACAACATGCTGATTTTGGCCTGCGCTGCTGGTAATTCATATTCACTGATGCGCCGTTGTGGCTTAAAGCGCTCTGGCAAGTGTGCATAGGCATAGAGCGCTATTCTATCTGGCCTAAGCGCTACCACCTGCTCTAAAGTTCGTGCAAATGACTCAGGTGTTTGCTTAGGCAAGCCATAAATCAAGTCGATATTCACTGAATCAAACTTCAGGCGTCTCGCAGTTTCAACTAGTGAAAATACTTGCTCTGCAGGCTGAATGCGATGTACCGCTTTTTGTACTTCTTCATCAAAATCTTGAACACCAAAACTTAAACGATTAAATCCTAGTGCGGCTAAATGCGCTAGGCGCGTATCATTCACTGTGCGCGGATCTACTTCAATCGAATACTCACCATCTGGTGCTAGCACAAAGCTTCGCTTCAACATCGCCATAAGCTCACTTAATTCATCATCGCTGAAAAAAGTAGGTGAGCCACCGCCTAAATGCAGCTGTGAAATAACTTGACCCTTACCCAAGTGCGCTACATGCAAATCGATTTCACGGCCAAGATATTCCAAATATTCAGCACTACGTTCATGATGTTTGGTAACAATTTTGTTGCAAGCACAGAAAAAGCAAAGCGACTCACAAAATGGAATATGTACATAAATAGATAAGGAATGAACCCTACCACCCAACCGTCGCTGATCCAAAGCTATCTTGTAAGCATCGTCTGTAAAGGCCTCTACAAAACGATCTGCAGTTGGATATGAAGTGTAACGTGGTCCTGAAATATCAAAGCTACGTAGCATCTCTGACATCACTATCGGCGTAATGTTATCCACATCTTTTCTTGTGGTATTTTTGACAGTCATCTTATCACTCCTTGGCATTATGAGACTTTGCCAGCTTTAGTTATAAAATTCTTTGATGCAAATCAAACGACTGTATACGCGATTAAAGGACAATCTAAAATGTAAATTAATTTTAAATATTTTTTAAAAACATCAAATGGTCCAAGTAACTTCTTCCAACAAAGACGGTAAAACTGTATGCTTAGAATGTGACGATAACTCTTGGCAACCAATGGACCAAAGAACTACACCAGAAACCATCAAAGTAGCTTGCTCAAACTGCAATCTGCGCGAGCTTTGCATGCCAATCAGTTTTAATCCTGAAGATATGCAAAAACTGGATGAAGTGGTTGCTACACGTCGTAGAGTCAAGCAAGGCGAGCGATTATTCAGTAATGGGGATCCATTCACATCGCTCTATGCTATTCGCACGGGGTTTTTTAAAACTTGTATTTCTAGTGAAGACGGTCGTGAGCAAGTCACTGGCTTTCAAATGGCTGGCGAAATCATCGGGCTGGATGGGATTGTGAGCGACCATCACAGTTGTAATGCAGTTGCCCTTGAAGATGCTGATGTGTGTGTGATGCCTTTTGCTAATGTTGAAGAGCTTTCTCGCGAATTTCCCGTGTTACAACGCCATGTACATAAAATCATGAGCCGTGAAATTGTACGTGAAAACAGCATCATGATGCTCTTAGGCAATATGCGTGCGGAAGAACGGATTGCCGCCTTCCTATTAAATCTAGTGCAGCGCTTGCATGCGCGTGGATTCTCACGATCGGAATTTATACTTAGAATGACGCGCGAGGAAATTGGTAGCTACCTTGGAATGAAACTAGAAACGGTGAGTCGTACTTTTTCAAAATTTAGTGACGATGGCATTATTGAAGTTAAGCAACGTTATGTGAAAATTATTGAGCCAGAGGCACTAAAGAAAATCTTCAACCCGCAAACTTGTAGCTAGTATTTGCTTTTAAGCGCTAGCTTGTTAATCGTTGACAACCTTTACAAGTAATACTGATTAAAAACCTTTGTATGGCTTTACAAAATTTCCTCACCATTTCAGACCATAACCGCGATGTAAGCGGCATGAAATATATATATCCGGTTGTTTCACGCCGCGCCAACGGCGTTTCAATTGGCATTAACCTCAATACCAATAATGCCTGCAACTGGCGCTGTATTTACTGCCAAGTACCCAATCTTACCCGCGGCACTCCACCGCCTATTGAATTAGAAGTTTTAGAACACGAACTTAGGACTTTTTTGGAGTACGTGCTACATGGTGACTTTATGTCGCGCTATGTAGCTGAGCACGACAGGCATTTAAAAGACATCGCATTCTCTGGTAATGGCGAACCAACGAGCGCTAAAGAATTTCCTAAAGCGCTTTTGCTAGTCGAAAAATTGCTACTGGAGTTTAATTTACTTGGTACACTCAAAATTCGACTGATTACCAACGGCAGCTTAATGGATAAACCATCGACCCTTGACAGCATTCGGCATCTAGCTAAATGCAATGGTGAGATCTGGTTTAAACTAGATGCTGGCACCAAAGAAGGCATCGCGAGCATCAACGATGTCAATCTTAATCCGATTAGTCATATCCAACGTCTCAAGAACTGTGCGAAAGCTTGCCCTACTTTTATACAAACCTGCATGTTTGCACTAGATAATCGACCACCACAAGAAAGTGAGATTGCCGCTTATCTTGAGCTGATTAGTCAGGTTAAAGAGCTTGTTCAAGGCGTACATTTGTATGGGTTAGCTCGACCTTCTTATCAACCTGAATCAAAAAGACTTAGTCGTTTATCACCTGAATGGCTTAATACCGTGGCGCAACGCATACGCCAATACGGCATTGCTGTGTATGTTAGCCCTTAATGTGTATCAGCCAGAAATCCTGCCACCGCACGCTTGAATGGATTAATACGACTTCCTATCCGCAAGGCGCTTGCGCGAAGTAAACGTGCTGGAGGACTATTGCTTGCGTAAATTTTTGCAATAGCGTGCGTGGCTAAAAATAGTGGGCGAGTATCGCGGCGGTGTGTTCGCTCATAACGCAGAAGCAGGTTATTTGAAGCGATATCTTTACCCGATGCTAACGCAGTTTTTATTTCAGCAGATAAGGTTGCTATATACCCTTTAAGCCAAAATTAAACCCGTGCGCCGTAACAGGATGCATACCAACAACGGCGTCGCCCACTAAAGCGAACCGCAGCCCTACCAAACGCTTTGCGTATACTGATACTAATGGATAAGTATGGCGTGTTGAGACAAGACGCATTGCGCCAAGCCGATGCCGAAATCGAGCTGAAACGTCACGGTTAAAATCTTCTTCATTCATCTTTACCAAGCGATTCATTTCGTCTGGTAGAAGCGTTATTACCACTGACGAGCGCAAGCCGTTCATTGGTAACAGTGCCAGAGTTTGTCCATAGTCAAACCATTCCCACGCAGTATGTTCATGCGAAACTGTGTGTTCCATCACACAGACCATCATTGTCTTGCCAAAATCATGCATGTCAGCGGCAATGCCCATTGCACGGCGTGTTTCAGAGAATCGGCTATCAGCACCAATTAATAATTTCGCATGAATAACATCACCATTGGCAAGCTTCAACTGCACACCATTCGTATCAGTATGAATACTTGTCACTTGTGCTTCAGTTTTAAGTGTAATCGCTGGTGACGATTTAACCGAATCATAAGCTGCTTTTCGAATGTGATGATTAGCTATTAAATAACCCAACTCACTTTTCCGCGCATCATCATGATTAATATTTAAGGAAAATAAGGATGATCCATTGAAAACACAAGCGTCTTTCAGGGGAGAAATTGCTTGTGGATCTATGCACTCCCACAAGCCTAGCTTACGCATGAGTGCTACTGAATGATGTGTGAGCGCAATCTCACGTCCATCAAAAACTGGGATAGCTAACGCGGGCTCAGCTAGCCGTTCAAGTACTACGATTTGCAACCCAGATTCAGCAAGGGCTCTAGCAAAGCACAAACCAGCTGGCCCAGCCCCAATGACTGCAATATCGAAACCTGCTGACATAACAAACCGCACTGCATTAATGCGGTGCTGGCTTAACTCCTGTAGCCGCATGGTTTCTTGCTTGCAGAGCAGGAGCCAAACCATCGCGTTCCGCATCAAGCGTTTTATTAATTTCAATGCCTTTACGGTAGTAATCTTCAACCGCAGGATCTGGTATGCTAATTGCAAAATATAAAGTGATAAATGAAGCAATCACCACCACTAGTGGACCAGAAATGATGAGCCATACATATCCAAAGCTCCACCACGGTTTAATATCTAGTTTTTCCATTATGTTGCCCTTAACTATCATAAATAATTATACTGTCTAAATGCCACTTATCGAGGTACCAAAAATATTGACTTTTCTGTTACTTTTTCTTTAGTTTCAAGCGACTCAATCTCAAATTGAATCTTATGTGAACCAGATTCTGCTGTGCCATCTGGGATTTTTAAGCCCACAACAACCCAGCGCGATTCAGCTGGGTTAACCTTAAATGTTTTACTATGCTGCTCATCGTCACCCTGTTCATCCTCTTTACCCTTATTTGCAGCTTCAGCTTCAAGCTCCAAGTCTTTAAGGCCACTAACACTAAGCTGATAATTCTGGGTATTTTCAGTCCCATTCATGATTTGCATTCTATACACATTTTCCAGCATGCCATTGTCCGTCAGGCGCGCCATCACGCCGCGATCTTGTACCACATTCACTCTAAATGGTGTTCTAAGCCACAAACTCGCAAGCAAGCCCACTATTAACAGGGTTAGAATAGTCGCGTAAATCAACACACGTGGTCGAATAATGCGCTGCAACATTTGATTATGCGACCATTTATTGGTAATGGCATTTTGTGTGGAGTACTTTACTAACCCCCGCGCATAGCCCATTTTATCCATGACTGTATCGCACACATCTGCACAGGCGCCGCAACCAATACACTCGTATTGCAATCCTTTACGAATATCTATACCGGTTGGGCAAACCTGCACACATAGGCTGCAGTCGATACACGCACCTAGCTCTTTGGTATCAACCTCGACATTACGTGATCGGCGTCCACGTGGTTCGCCACGCGCTTCGTCGTAGGTAACAATTAAAGTGTCATCATCAAACATGGCACTTTGAAAGCGCGCATATGGACACATGTATTTACACACTTGCTCACGCATAAAGCCTGCATTCCCGTAGGTTGCAAATCCATAAAAGCACACCCAGAACGCATCCCAAGGTCCAACATCGAGGTGAGCAAAGTCACTCATCAACTCTCGAATCGGCGTGAAATACCCTACAAAAGTAAAGCCAGTCCAGAATGCAAGAGCTATCCAAACAAAGTGTTTGCTAGTCTTTTTGAACAGTTTTTTAGCCGACATAGAAGACCCGTCTAGTTTCATCCGTGTGGCACGATCGCCCTCAATTTTTCTTTCTACCCAAAGAAATATTTCTGTATAAACGGTTTGAGGGCAAGTATAGCCGCACCATAGTCGTCCAGCTATGGCAGTAAACAGAAACAGCGAAAGTGCGGAAATAATAAGAATCGCTGTTAGGTAAATCAAATCTTGCGGGTACAGCACCAGCTTAAAGATGTAAAAGCGTTTAGCATCTAAATCAAACAGCAAAGCTTGACGATGCCCCCATTCAAGCCAAGGTGTACCGTAAAAAAACAACTGAGTCAACCAGATCATGACCCAGCGCCATTTTGTAAAGTAGCCAAATATACTGCGCGGGTAAATCTTTTCCTGCGCTTCGTATAGTGAAATAACAACTTCTTTCAATGGGGCTTTTATCTCGGCAACATTGGTAATAGGCGCTTGGCTCATTCTTTCTATTCAGCTCATTCTTTTATTTTCATCAAATTTACTTAGACTTATTTGATAAGCCCCATACGTATGCCGCCAAAACTTTTATTTGCTCAGGGGTAATTTTTCCCTCTTGTGCAGGCATTTGGTTGATTTTCCCTTCATTGATGAGCTTAATAATAGATGCTTCACCCGCGCCATGCAACCAAATTTTATCAGCCAAATTGGGTGCGCCAATGACTTGGTTACCTTTCCCTTCAGGTCCATGGCAAGCTGCACAAGCGGCAAATTTAGCTTTTCCTAATCCAGCGCGTCCTGAGTCATACATTCCCCCAGAAAGACTAAGCACATAGTTAGCTACGTTTTTCACATCATCTACACTGCCCACCATTGCTGCCGCAGGCGGCATCATACCATTGCGGCCATTAGTAATGGTTTCTAGTATTTTTTCTGGACTACCGCCATATAACCAATCATGATCTGTTAAGTTGGGGAAGCCTCGACTGCCTTTTGCATCCGAACCATGGCATTGAGAACAATTGTTCATAAATAAACGCTCGCCAATGGCTTTAGCTTCGGGATTAACGGCTAACACTGCTACAGGCATGCCATCAAATTTTGCGTAAAGAGGTTTCAGCGCTGTATTTGCGCTTTCAACCTCTTGTTCAAACTGATTTACCTGCGTCCAACCAAACTTACCTTCATAGCTAGCCAAACCAGGGTAAACAACTAAATAAACAAGTGAGAACACAATAGTAATAACGAACAACCACACCCACCAGCGCGGGAGCGGGTTATTCATTTCACGTAAATCACCATCCCATACGTGACCACTGGTATTATCACCGTTCGCACTCACCACTTTGATTTTAGCCGTTAACCACAATAATAACGCACAGCCAAAAATACTAACCAAGGTAATTACGGCGATGAATATAGGCCAAAAATTGTTATAGAAATCACTCATTTTACTTTCCTCTAAACATTCATAATGTGAAGCTTACTTAATTTTTACCAAGACTTAGTCTTGCTCAAAAGGTAAATTAGCTGCATCTTTAAAATCTGCTGTATTGCGGTGCCGCCATGCCCAAATTACAATGCCCACAAACACAATAAAGCTAACCAGAGTAACCAATATCCGAAGTGTATTAATGTCCATAATGCTTCTCCTCTTATTGCTGATGCAGGCTATTTCAGGTGAATGCCTAGAATTTGCAAATACGCAATCATTGCATCCATCTCCGTTTTGCCTTTTACTTCCTCTACTGCTCCTGCAATTTGAGCGTCGGTATAGGGCACACCAACTAAACGCAGCGCCTTCATATTCTTACCAATATCCGCATTCACTGGTGCAGTCTCCAGCCAAGGATAAGCAGGCATAATCGACTCTGGCACTAGGTCGCGCGGGTTAATCAAATGAATGCGCTGCCAATCATCGCTATACTTTCCGCCTACGCGGTGCAAATCTGGCCCTGTACGTTTGCTTCCCCACTGAAATGGATGGTCATAAACGAATTCCCCTGCTACTGAGTAATGACCGTAACGCAATGCCTCAGCACGAAGCGGACGAATCATCTGTGAATGGCAGTTATAGCAACCTTCACGTAAGTAAATATCTCGTCCAGCAAGCTGCAGCGGAGTGTATGGCTGTAAGCCCCTAATTGGCTCGGTAGTCGATTTTTGAAAAAACAAAGGTACAATTTCTACAATCCCGCCTATTGCAATTACTAACAGAATCAACACAATCATTAAAAAGTTATTAGTTTCGATTTTTTCGTGGCTAAAGCCGCTGGTTGCGTTTTTATTAGATGTATCGTTATTTGACATGACTTTTGTCCCTATCCGTGAGCTACTACAGGTGGAATATAGGCAAGCTCTGGCTTGCCGCTGCTTGCCGTTTTAAGCACATTCCACAACATAATGATCATACCGCCTAAATAAAGTAGACCTCCTAGCAACCTAATGATGTAGTAGGGCTGTTTTGCCTTTACGCTCTCCACAAAGGTATAGGTTAGTGTGCCATCAACATTAATTGCACGCCACATCAAACCCTCCATCACGCCCGCTATCCAAAGTGCGGCAATATAAAGCACGATACCAATGGTAGCTAACCAGAAATGCAATTCAATCGCCTTCATACTGTGCATTTGTTTTTGCCCAAACAAACGTGGCACCATGTAATAAAGCGCACCCATAGAAACCAAACCTACCCAACCCAATGCACCAGAGTGTACGTGTCCAACAGTCCATTCGGTATAGTGCGACAGAGAATTCACAGTTTTAATCGCCATCATTGGGCCTTCAAAGGTACTCATACCATAGAAAGATAATGAAACAATCATAAAGCGCAAAACTGGGTCTGTACGCAATTTATGCCATGCGCCAGACATCGTCATCATGCCGTTAATCATGCCGCCCCAGCTTGGTGCTAGCAGAATAAGTGAAAACACCATGCCTAGTGATTGTGTCCAATCAGGTAATGCGGTGTAATGCAAATGATGCGGTCCCGCCCACATATAAGTAAAAATCAACGCCCAAAAGTGTACGATAGATAAGCTGTATGAATATACTGGGCGCTCTGCCTGCTTAGGGACAAAATAGTACATGATGCCCAAGAAGCCAGCGGTGAGGAAGAAACCAACAGCATTGTGACCATACCACCATTGCACCATTGCATCTTGTACGCCAGCATAGGCAGAATAAGATTTCATAAAACTTACTGGAATTGCCGCACTATTTACAATATGTAGCAAGGCAACAGCTAGAATAAATGCACCAAAAAACCAATTGGCAACATAGATATGTTTAACCTTACGAGTGCCAATGGTGCCAAAAAAAACAACTGCATAAGCTATCCAAACCAATGCAATTAGAATGTCGATTGGCCACTCTAACTCGCCGTATTCTCTGCCAGACGTATAGCCTAATGGCAATGAAATAGCCGCCGAAAGAATTACCAATTGCCAGCCCCAAAAAGTAAACGATGCAAGTTTTCCGTAAAACAATTTAACTTGACAAGTCCTTTGAACGACGTAATAAGATGTTGCAAACAACGTACAGCCACCAAAAGCAAATATCACTGCGTTTGTGTGAAGCGGTCGCAAGCGGCCAAAACTTGTCCACGGCAACCCAAGATTGAGCTCTGGCCAGACAAGCTGTGCGGCAATAATTACACCTACTGACATGCCCACCACGCCCCAAACTACTGCCATGATGGAAAACTGTCGCACAACAGTATCGTTATAAGTACTTGATTGTGTATTTAAAGATTGCATTTAATTCTCCCATTTTTTGCGATTTTCACTTCTTAGTGAGTTTCACATGTAACATTCTGCCGCACTGCATCCAATACTCATTTGATACAAATCAATCTTCGTGCAAAATGCGCTCAGCTTCTGCTTCTACATCCTCAAATTGGCCAGTATTGATTGCCCACCATAACCCACCCAAAATCAGTAGCACCAAAATGACGGATAAAGGAATTAGCAGGAAAAGGATGTCCATTAAGCCGTCTCCTGAACAGGCACTACACCGCGTGACAAACGTGCTGCAT
>JAYVRE010000023.1:0-2983 GCA_043776535.1 Methylotenera sp.
TGTCGCACCATTCAGCAAGCGAATAGAGAAGGCATCAATTTAAATATCTCCATTAATTTGGCTAATCAGCAATTTCGCAATGCAAATTTAGCGCATGAGGTGGCCGAAGTGCTAAGGCAATATGATGTGTCCTCAAACAGCTTAATCTTTGAAATTAAAGAAACTGCCGCCATTAAAAACGAACAACAATTTAAGCTTTTACTTTCGCAGTTTAAATTAGCCAAAATTAAAATAGCCTTAGATGATTTTGGTTTGGATGCATTTACGCTTACTTATCTACAAGAATTAAACATTGATGAGCTGAAACTGGACAGAGCCTTTATTGCAAAAATATCTCAAACCAAGTCTTCCAGAGTTTTAATTGACGGAGTAATCCGACTTGCCCATGCTTTAGGTTATAACGTGGTCGCCGAGGGCGTAGAAACCGATGAGCAGTGTAATATGTTGGCGGATTTAGGTTGTGACCATATGCAAGGTTACTTGTTCTCTAAACCAATTGGCAAAGATAGCTTGTTTAATTTATTTAACCCTTCTCGCAACAAATTCGAATCTAACGATACGGCTTAATGGCTGCTAAATAAATATAAGCATCTAAACAGCCCGTAGCAGTACAGTCGCCTAGCAAGCTGTTAAAATAGGCACTATGCAAGCACTTATACTCTACGGAATTCCTAACTGCAATACCGTTAAAAAAGCCCGTGATTGGCTTGAAAGCCAACATATTGCTTACGAATTCCACGATTTTAAAAAACACAGAGCGTCTCAACAATTGTTAGAAAACTGGCTGGCACAAACTCCACACGAAAAGCTCATCAACCGTGCGGGTCTTACTTGGCGTGGTTTAGACGATAGCATTAAAACCAGTATTATTGACAACGCCGCTGCAATTGCGCTTATGCAAGTAAAAACTTCTGTTATCAAACGCCCAATATTAGAAAAAAACGGTAAAATTGTGTGCTTAGGCTTCGATGAAGCCGCCTATAAAGATTTATTCAAATGAGCAAAACACTAGAACTCGCTATCGACCTGCTCAAGCGCCAATCCAACACGCCGCTAGATGCAGGTTGCCAAGAAGTCATGATTGCGCGCCTTGCAGAGCTAGGCTTTAAAATTGAGCGTATGCGCTTTGGCGTTGTAGATAATTTTTATGCGCGTCGTGGCACAACCTCGCCATTATTGGTGTTTGCAGGCCATACCGATGTGGTGCCGACTGGCCCAATTGATAAATGGCACACTCCACCGTTTGAGCCCACCATCAAAGACGGCATGTTGTACGCACGCGGCGCGGCCGATATGAAAACTTCACTGGCTGCATTTATCACCAGTATTGAAGAGTTTATCGCTGAGAATCCTGACCACAAAGGCTCCATCGGCTTGCTGATTACCTCGGACGAAGAAGGCGTGGCGGTAGATGGAACGGTTAAAGTGATCGAAGTCTTAAAAAATCGCAACGAGCTCATCGACTATTGTATCGTCGGTGAACCGACCAGCAACAAAGTCGTCGGTGATATGATTAAAAATGGTCGTCGCGGTTCATTGTCTGGCAAGCTCACCGTTATTGGCTTGCAGGGGCATATTGCTTATCCGCATTTGGTGAAAAACCCCATTCACCTAGTCGCCCCCGCCATTAAAGACATGGTAGAAACGGTGTGGGATAACGGCAACGAATATTTTCCGCCAACCTCATGGCAGATTAGCAATATGAATGGTGGCACAGGCGCGACCAATGTGGTGCCAGGCGAAGTCGAAATTTTGTTCAACTTTAGATTCTGTCCAGAGTTAAATGGTGCAGGCAGTACTGATGCAAATTTACGCGAGCGTGTACACGCGATTTTAGATAAGCACGCGCTGAAATACGATTTAGAGTGGGAATATTCACAGCCTTACATCACGCCGCGTAGCAACTTGGTAGAAGCCATTTCGGAGGCAATTGCTGAATGTTATGGTGTTATGCCAGAACTCTCGACCACAGGCGGCACCAGTGACGGCCGCTTTATCGCCGATATTTGCAAACAAGTAATCGAGTTCGGCCCACTTAACGCCACCATCCACAAACTCAATGAATGCGTGGGCGTGGCGGATATTGAACCGCTGAAAGAAACCTATAAATTGACCATGCAAAAGCTGCTTAAATGATGCACTTCCCAAGATTAGCCGAAGAGCTTTTCACCATCCGCGATTGGCTACGCTTCACAGTAAGTCAATTCGAAGAATCTGACATTTTTTTCGGCCACGGCACCGATAACAGCTACGACGAAGCGGTATGGCTAATTATGAGCGCGCTACATTTGCCGCACGATACGCTGAACAATTTTTTAGACGCGGTGATTACCGAACAAGAGCGCAAACATCTTGCGCATTTAATCGAGCAGCGCATCACCAAGCGCATACCTACTGCGTACTTACTGCGCGAGGCGTGGTTGCGCGGTTTTAAATTTTATGTGGATGAGCGCGTCATCGTTCCGCGCAGTTTTATTGCCGAGCTGCTAGATTTTAATGATGATGGTGAACATGGCTTACAGCCTTGGATTGAACATCCCGAGTTGATTAACAGCGCTGCCGACATTTGCACTGGCAGTGGCTGTTTAGGCATACTGCTCGCCAACGCCTTTCCCGATGCGGTTATTGACGTAGTAGATATTTCGCCCGACGCAATCGCCGTCGCCAATATCAACATCACCAACTATGACTTGCAAGAACAAATCACCGCGATTCAATCGGATATGTTTACTGCACTTAAAGGCAAAAGCTACGACTTGATTATCAGTAATCCGCCTTATGTTGATGCGCTCAGCATGGCGAAATTACCAAGTGAGTACCGCAACGAGCCGCAATTAGCGCTGGGCAGCGGCAATGCTGGTTTAGATCACACCCACACCATTCTGCGAGAAGCCGCTAATCACTT
Source organism: Methylotenera sp. (assembly GCA_043776535.1). Taxonomy (GTDB): domain Bacteria; phylum Pseudomonadota; class Gammaproteobacteria; order Burkholderiales; family Methylophilaceae; genus Methylotenera_A. Next base: position 2,906 of record JAYVRE010000023.1, read on the forward strand.
AAATGATGATGGTATTTTAGTAGTAGAAATTGGCCATAACCGCGACGCGTTAGAAGCAGCTTACCCTGATTTAGCCTT
>JAYVRE010000024.1:0-11653 GCA_043776535.1 Methylotenera sp.
ATTATCAATGAGTTGGGTGAGGCTGGCTTGGATCATATTTTAGCCGCACAAGTCGATTCTGAGCATATCGCTGATAACACCGTATTGTTGAGCAGCGGCTGTGTGTGCTGCACGCTAAAAAACGAGCTGGCCGACACTATGCGCGACTTGTTTTTTAAACGCGCGCTGCAAGCTATTCCGCAATTTAATCGCTTAGTCATCGAAACCACAGGCATGGCCGACCCTGGGCCAATTCTAGGCAATTTAATGAACGAACCTGTAATTGAATCGGTGTTTCGCTTGGATGCAGTCGTCGTCACCATCGACAGCCAATATGGTTTGCAGCAATTACAAGCGCACGCTGAGGCACGTAAACAGGCGGCTGTGGCCGATATATTGCTACTCACCAAAACTGATTTGAGCGCGCCAGCACAATTGTTAGCGCTTAAAGAAAAACTCATAGAAATCAACCCAGGTGCCACACAGCACAAAGTGCAGCATGGTGAAATTGAACCTGATTTTATTATCGACGTTGGCTTGTTCGACCCCACCGGCAGGCTACCTGAGCCGCAACGCTGGTTGCGCGAGCCTGTGCAACCGCGTGGAATGCTGCCACAAAAAAATCACAACGGTGAGATCACCAGCTTTACCGTCACCCTGCCCAGCCCGCTTAATTGGCGCGATTTAAAACCTGTAATTTTAAAACTTTGCCAAACGCATGGTAAAAATTTACTACGCCTGAAAGGTATTATTCATGCGGCTGACCAACCAGCGCCACTAGCGATTCACGCTGTGCAATTTACGCCCTACCCGCCCACATTACTTGAAGGTTGGAACGAGGAAGATCCAAGCAATCGCATAGTCATTATCGGCAAAGGTTTGGACGAAACCGCAATTAGAAAAATGTTGATGCAAATTTAAAGCATTTATTGCGTTTTATAATGCTGTTTTATAGTTTTGGCCAAAAAATTCTTGCATCAAAAACTCTTCCAATTCGGCGCTATCTTCCACCCGTGCAGATTTAACGATTGTCCTCCCTAAGCGATGTGATTCCCAATCAAAATCGCCTTGATAATGGGTACGAATCAAGCTAATCATGCGTCGAATCATCAACAGGCGCACGTCCTGACCTGCACTAGCCTCTACCTCAAAAAACTCACGCCTAGCATTGCTTAAACTGCTAGTCCAACCTAAAAAGGTAAAGCTCGCGCTACGTGATTCTAGCCGTGTGATTTCAAAAACGCCGTTGGTGCCAGATTGGAAATTACGTTTAATGTTTGCATCCCTTTTTTCTTCTGCGCTAGGGCCGCGCTCTGCGGCAGCTGCTGCGGCATTTTGGCGTGCCGCATCTGACTCTTGCTCTTTGCGCTGTGCCCGCTTTTGATTCACCATCGCCATCATGTCCGCTGGCGCGTCTGTTGAAGTTTGTGGTTGAGGTTTAATCGGCGATGTAATTGGCACTGTTTGTGGGCTGGGCTGTGGTGTAGTTAGCACTTTAGGCACAGAAAAATCACTCGCTTTAGGCGTGCTGGGTTTGCTAGTAGGTTTCTTAGCAATAATCTTTTTCTTTACTTCTGGCGCTGGCGACGGAATAGGTTCCAGTACTGTTTCTGGTTCTGGCGTTACTTCTGGCGCAGTGGGCTTTGGCGCAAGGCTTACTTCCATAGTGGTCGCTTGCGGGCTAGGGTTTAAATCAATTTTAGGCACTAAAAATAATAAAGCCAGTAAGTGCAACACAATTGAAACTACAAATGCAATCAATGTGTTACGACTGACGTGCAAGCGTATCAGTTTATCCCCACGCGGCGATTGCAAAAAAGTGTCAAACGAGTCGTTTGTCGGAGGGGTTATTGCCATTGAAATATTAGCGATTTAGGTCTTGCCATGATTTTTCCAGTCGTTTAATCGAGACAGGAAACGGCGTTTTAAGTTCTTGTGCAAATAGCGAAACTCGCAGCTCTTCTATCAACCAGCGATAGTCCTGCAAGGCAGGTGGAATAAGGCTTCCAGAGGCTTGCAATTGATTGGTTTTATCTTGCCATTTTTGCCAAATCGCGCCCACACTGGCGGCGTTTTTGCCGTCTCGGTCAGGTGCAGTGGGCTGCTTTTCAATGCGCAATCTCAACGCTTTTAAATAGCGCGGAACGTTTTGCAAATACTCCCAAGGTGTTTGGCTAAAGCAACTTTTGTACACTAAAAGCTGCACTTGGCTTTCAAGGTCGCGTTTTAATCGGTTAACGGTAACGGGCATTTTGCCTTGCTGATTAGTGAGCAGTTGATATTCAGCGGCAATCGCTTGCGCTTGCCTTGCAATGGCCTCGCTTACGGCTGGCAGCCTCGTTCTAGCGCGTTGTTTCAATTTCATAAAGTCTGCGTTTGTGCGCGGCAAATCGTCCTCGCCAATAAAAGCTCGGTCGGCAATCGCGGTCAGTATGTCCTCGCGCAGGTCGTCTGGCGACATCACGTTTCGCAAACTAAGCGCGTATTGATTAAAGTTCGGCAAGCCTTTTTCCAGCTGTTTAATTTGTTCTTTCAGCTCAAAACGCATCAGCCTGCAAACGCCTTGTCGATGGTTAATTTCGGCCTCATGCGCGGTATCAAACAGTTTTATTGATACACTTTCTACGTCGTCTTCCAGCGCGGGGTAGCCCGTCACCTTCAAACCATCGCGCTCAAAACTCAAGGTTTGCGGCAAATCGCCAAAATCCCATTGTTTTAAACCCGTTTTTTCAATGTCGGGTGAAGTGTTTCTAAATGTCAGTTGCGCGGCCGATCCCAACTGTTTTTTTAACGCATTCCAATCGCGCCCCATCGCCAGCTCGCGTCCTGCGTCATCGACAATACTGAAATTCATGAGTAAGTGCGCGGGTATTGGCTCTAGCCAGTCATCTTTGCTGATTTTTAGGGTAGTTTTATGTTGAATATAGGCAGCGAGTGTTTCTAACAGCGGCTTATTGTATGCTATACCCTCTCCCCAGCCCTTCACGCCAGCATTAGGTGCTTTAGCACCAACGCTGGCGGGGAAGCCAAAAACTGGCTCTCCCTTCAAGGGAGAGGGAGTAGATACATCACGGGTACTTTGCTCCTCGCCCCTTGTGGGAGAGGGGTTGGGGAGAGGGGTTAGGGTTAGGATAGGAGTTAAAGTTACGTACTCCAAAAACCCCGTCACAAATTCTGGCACTGGCACGCAAACACGGCGAAAAGTCTTAGGTAAGGCCTTAATCAAATATGTCAGTTTCTCGCGCAACATGCCTAGCACCAGCCATTCTGTTGGGGTGTGGTCTAGCTGATTCAACAAAGCTAATGGCACGGTTGCTGTTACGCCATCCAAAATATGACTAGGCTCGAAGCGGTATTTAAGCGGGATTTCGACTATTTGTTTTGCTCCTACAGCACTTAACACCATTTTCTCTGGAAACTGCACCGCCGTAATTGCATCTGCGCCGTGGCGCATCAAGTCATCACGCGTTAAATAAAGCAGCTTAGAATTAAGCTTTTCCGCGCCTTCACGCCATTTTTCAAAACTAGCCGCGTTGTATATATCCGCAGGAATCTTGCTATCGTAAAACGCAAATAATTGATGCTCATCCACTAAAACATCCTGCCGCCGCGCTTTGTGTTCCAGCTCTTCCACCTCAGCAATTAAGCGCTCATTTGCCACAAAAAACGCCGCGCGAGTATCAAACTCGCCATTGCCTAGCGCTTCACGAATAAAAATCGCGCGCGATTCTTTTGGGTTAATCGGCCCATAATGCACGCGTCGTTTGGGGATAATGGTGAGGCCGTATAGCGAAACACGTTCCCAGGCATTGACCATGCCCATTTTTCTATCCCAACGCGGGTCAGAATATTGGCTCTCAGTTAAACCTCTTGCTAACGGCTCAATCCAGTCTGGCTCTATCTTCGCTACACAACGCGCGTAAAGCTTGCTGGTATCCACCAGCTCGGCGGCAATCACCCATTTTGGGCGTGTTTTCTTTAACCCAGAGCCAGGTGCGACAAAAAATCGTATGCCGCGTGCACCTGCGTATGAATCATTGTCGCCATCTTTAAAGCCGATATTGCCAAGCAAGCCCGCCAATAAGGCTTTGTGGATTTGCTCGAAGCTGGCTTCTCGCCTTATTTCACCCTCTCCCCAGCCCTCTCCCCTCAAGGGAGAGGGGGTGGTTTTAGTGGCTTTAATTTGCAACTGTGGTAATTTAGCCAGCAGCCCTACCCCCTCTCCCCTTGTGGGAGAGGGTTGGGGAGAGGGGTTGAGATAGCCCATCTCATCCACAATTTGCTTAATCTGTCCGTGCAGCTCGCGCCATTCCTTAAGGCGCAAAAATGAGAGGAAATTTGCGTGGCAAATATTCAGCAAATCTTTATTCGATTTTTTAGTCTTTAAGGCATTATCGTAGAAATCCCAAATTTTAAGATAACTCATAAAGTCTGAGCCTTCTCCCGCGAATTTACTGTGCGCGTTATCGGCCGCTTCGCGCTTATCCATTGGCCGCTCGCGTGGGTCTTGCATGCTGAGCACACTAGCAATAATCAAAATTTCAGTTAAACAATTTTCACGTTTTGCTGCCAAAATCATGCGCCCTACACGCGGGTCTAGCGGAAGTTTGGCAAGTTGTAAGCCAATTTCGGTGATTTGGCGCTGCGCATCCACCGCGCCTAGCTCTTGCAGCAGTTGATAGCCATCAGTAATTAAGCGGCTAGATGGTGCTTCAATAAACGGAAAGTCTGCAATATCGCCCAGCCGTAGCGCGGCCATGCGTAAAATCACGCTGGCGAGTGAGCTGCGTAGAATTTCAGGCTCAGTAAATTCTGCTCTACCGTCAAAATCTTGCTCGGAATAAAGCCGCACGCAGATGCCGTTTGAAACACGCCCGCAACGGCCTGCACGCTGTTTGGCGGCGGCTTGGCTAATTTTTTCTATCTGCAACTGCTCTACTTTTGCTCTGACACTATAACGGTTCATGCGTGCCAGCCCAGCGTCAATCACGTATTTAATGCCTGGCACAGTGAGCGAGGTTTCGGCCACATTGGTCGCCAATACGATGCGTCTTGCGCTGTGCGGCTTGAATATTTTTTGCTGATCTTCGATGCTAAGCCGCGCGAAAAGCGGCAGCACTTCAATGTGTTTTAACTTGGTCGAGCGGCCTTGATATTTACGTAAATGTTCAGCCACATCGCGAATTTCGCGCTCGCCTGGCAAAAACACCAAAATATCGCCGTCGTCTTGCCGCAACAAGTCATCCGCTGCGTCCATAATCGCTTCTTCGATAGCCTCTTCTTCGTCATCTTCTTCTAGCCAGCGCGCTTCAGTTTTGGCTTTGCGAACGATTCCAAAAATGCTCTCGTCTTCTAAATCAAACTGTGCATTTTCTGCATCGCTGCTTTCTTTGGCACGAAAACCAGCTTTGCCTAGCGGCCTATAACGGATTTCAACGGGATATGTTCTGCCACTTACTTCGATCACAGGTGCACCATTAAAATGGCTGGAAAAGCGCTCTGCATCTATAGTGGCCGAAGTAACGATGACTTTTAAATCAGGACGTTTTGGTAGTAATTGTTTGAGGTAACCCAGCAGAAAATCAATATTCAAGCTGCGCTCATGCGCTTCATCGATAATAATTGTGTCATACGCGTTTAAAAACTTATCGCCTTGCGTTTCCGCAAGTAATATCCCGTCTGTCATCAATTTAACGTAGCTGCCATCGGTAATTTTATCGTTAAAACGTACCTTGTAGCCCACCACCTCGCCCAGCGGCGAATTTAGCTCTTGTGCGATGCGCGAAGCCACGCTTCTAGCCGCAATGCGCCTTGGCTGGGTGTGCCCGATTAAACCCGCAACACCACGCCCCAGCTCCAAACAAATTTTAGGCAACTGCGTGGTTTTACCGCTACCCGTTTCGCCGCACACAATGACCACTTGGTTATTGGCAATCGCTTTAGCAATTTCATCGCGCCTGCTCGACACAGGCAGCTCTAGTGGGTATTCTGGTTTGGGTAAATTGGCTTTTCTAGCGCTATATTTGGCTTGCGAGACACGTATTTTTTGCGCCACTTCACCCAACAAACACTGCGCCTTTACATTAGCATTGTCATCTGGCGATTTCTGCAAATCCGCAATATCACGCAGCTTGCGCCGCAGCGCCTGTTTATCTGCCAACATGCAGAGGGCCAATTGAGATTGTATTTTTTGAAGCGAGTCATTCATGGGGCGCATTTTACCACGCTGACTAAGCTACCCGCTTTACAATATATTAAGCTGAAGTTGCTTACTTTTCGTGTCGCACCCGCAAAAAGCTAGCAAATTTCGGCTTGCCGTTTTTAGTTTTATCTTTGTAAGTGTACGTCACCAAACTGCCAATTTTGGGCGGATTTTCGCGTTGTGCGTTGCTAAAGCCAGTGCCAAGCTTGAAGCGAATGCCTTCAGGCGTTTCCACTACCAGCGCACCCAATTTTCCTTTGTATTTGCCACGACCAGCGGTATGAGCGACTACAGTTGCCTCGGCATCATGCTGTGGTTTTAGCTTGATTAAAGCGGCATTGCGGCCTGTTATGTACTCTGCGTCGGCGCGATGCAACATCAGCCCTTCGCCGCCATTTTTCACCACTTGTTTAAGTCGCAAGTTAAGTGATGCTTCATCACTTACACGAAATTGTGTAACGGCTTTCAAATGCTGCAAGTTGGCTTTTTTAACAATTTCAACAATACGTTTTGCACGCGCTTCAAACGTGCCAGGCGCGTCTGGCAACTCAAACACCATATATGAAATATTTTTCCATTCTTCATCAATTGGCACATCTTTGCGCACCGCGCCAGACAACGCATCAAATTGGCCGCGACCAAGCCACAACTCGCCATCCAGCGTTGTTTTTGGCAAGTCCTTAGTGAACCACGCGGGCGCGTTAATCTCGTTGCCTCGCCGCGTATAAAAAGTTTTACCATCCCAAATTGCACGCACGCCATCAAACTTTTCGCTGACCAGATATTGCTGTACATCAACGCCCGCTTTGTATTCTTGCGCAAGCAGCACATTGGGTGAATTTTGCTTGGCTAATAGCGGCGTGAAAGTCGCACAGGTTAAAGCAATCAAAAATAAGCGGCGAGCTAATTTCATCTAGTTATTCTGGTAAAAACCTAGCTTGCATTTCTGTCAGATTAAATTCCGTCAAAATCGCTTCCATTCTTTCCCGTGCATTTTTGCGCGGCTGGCCTGTGTGCTTAGCAATAATCAACTCATTTTTCATGGAGTGCTCCCAGCCTACCAACTCGGTTACCGTGACTGAATAACCTGCCGCTTCTAGCTGCAAGCAGCGTAATACGTTGGTGATTTGACTGCCGAATTCGCGCGTATGAATAGGGTGACGCCAAATTTCGCTGAGCGGCGTTTTGCCAAAACTCTCATTTTTGTGTTTGCGTAATACTTCCGCCACTTCGGCTTGGCAGCACGGCACTAGCACCATATATTTAGCCTGTTTTTTAAGGCCAAATTGAATCGCATCATCCGTCGCCGTATTACAAGCGTGCAGCGCGGTGACAATATCTACTGTGGCAGCAATTTCAGTTGACGTGATAGATTGCTCAACCGTTAAATGCTCAAACTTCATACGTTCAAAGCCACATTCCACCGCCAAAGCTTTAGATTTATCAACTAAATCCGCACGCGATTCTATGCCAACGACCTGCCCTGTGGCGTGCTGCTTCATGAGTAAATCATACAAAATAAAACCCAGATACGATTTACCCGCGCCATGATCTACCAGCACAGGGTTTGGATTTTGCGCCAACACCTCATTGAACAGCGGCTCAATAAAATTCACCAAATGGTAAACCTGCTTAAGCTTGCGGCGGCTATCTTGATTGAGCTTGCCATCCACCGTGAGTATGTGTAGCGCTTTGAGCAGCGCGATGGACTGATTGGGCTTAATTTCAGGGATTTGCATAATGCCATTTTAAAGCAAAAACAATTTAACCGCCGATAAACGCCGATAAAACAGAGAGTCACTCCGATAAAAACAGATTAAAAAATAAAACCTCATGCAAAATGTTAAAATGTTTTTCAAAATCCGCTTAGTTTAATGCCTCGAAAATTAAAAATGTTTAAGTTAGACGAGGCGCGAAAGTTTTTTGGGTGCGACGCATATGGGTTATATGCGAGCAATCAAAAAAATTGAGCAACGAAGTATAACGACAACATTTTTAATTTTAAGGCATTAAATGGCAATTCAATGGTATCCAGGTCACATGACCCAAGCGCGCAAGAAGGCTGAAGAAACCATGGAGTTTACCGACATGGTGATTGAGGTGTTGGATGCGCGCGTGCCAGAGGCGAGCCACAACCCAGTGATTAACGAAATGCGGCTGTTTCGGCAGCGGCCTAACTTAAAAGTTTTGAATAAGGCCGATTTGGCTGACCCAAAAGTGACCGAGGCTTGGTTGAATTATTTTAATCAGCAGCCGAACACGAAGGCGGTCGCGCTATCGTGCAAAAAAGCGGGTGATGCTAAAAAGATTGTTAGCGTGTGTCGCCAGATTACGCCGCATCGTGGCACGCATTTAAAACCGTTGCGGGCATTAATTATGGGTATTCCTAACGTGGGTAAAAGCACACTGATGAACGCCCTGCTTAATCGCCGCGTGGCGAAGGTGGGCGACGAACCTGCAGTCACCAAAAGCCAGCAACGTTTTGAACTAGATGCCACATTTAGCATTACCGACACACCAGGCATGATGTGGCCAAAAATCCAGTTTGAAAGCGATGGTTATATGCTGGCTGCCAGCCATGCGATTGGTCGTAACGCGGTGATTGATGAAGATGTGGCCTTATTCTTAGCCGACAACCTACTTAAAACTTATCCTGATCTGCTGAATGCACGCTACAAATTAGATAGCATTAAGCATGAAGGCGCGTTTTTAGATGTGCTAAAAATGGACGGTGTGGATTTACTAGCCGCCATCGCCAAGCGCCGCAGCTACAAGCGGCATGATGGCCTATGGGATACTGAAAAAACTGCGGTGGCGTTTTTAACGGATTACCGCAGCGGCGCGATTGGCCGTGTGAGCTTAGAAAGCCCTACTTCTAGAACAGCCATGATAGCCATCGAAATGCCCACTACTAATACCGAAATTTAAAATACTAATACTTTAACGACATTGGTTCATTGCGATTTCCGCCTGCGAACATTGTCGATCGGTGCCTTGTTTGACGCTATCTTTAAAGGCATCCCATCCAGATTTTTCTTTCTCAGCAGATTTTTCTTTTTCAGCAACCTTGTCAACTTTTGATACGGCGGGTTTTGCCGCAGTATTTATAGGTGTTTGGGTTTTGGTGTCAGCTGCAGACTTATTCCTAGCTTTTTTCTGAGCAACTTTTTGCTTAACTTTTTTCTGAACTAGATTTTTCTCAACCAGCTTAGTCTCACCCGAGCTTACTTGAGGTGATGGTTTTGCAAGGCTTTCGTTAGGCAATAAAAAAACGTCATTTGATTTAGTTGGCAAATTAGCAACAGAACTGGCTGGGTGCGCTGTCAGTGCGGGTTGTACAAGTGTGATAGTCGGTTCAGTAGGTGTTGACACCAGTTTTGCCAAAACAAAAAGTGCTACAAATACCAATAAACTAAGCGGAACATAATTCCAATTGATTTTGCTAATGATTGATTGCTTGTTTTCTGGCTGTGAATTATTTATCGAAATCGGTTGGGATTCTTCTACCGCAGCAGGGTGTTTAAGCCGGCGTACAGAGTAAATATCCTGCTCATTCGCATGCATATCGTGGTACTCAAACATTTGCGAAACTTCTTGCGATAACTTAGAAGTCATTTCGTAATAAGGGCGCGAAACCAAAATTTGATTTGGCTTTGCAAAGCTCATAATTCGTTGTGCTTCCTCTATACTTTCACCCACAATACTGGGCTTTCCATTCACATCGCTAGACACTTGCGCAGAGCCTAAATTAATGCCAAAGCGCACGTACAATGGTGCAGAACTGAGGCTATTATTTTCTAAAATTTCATCACGAATCGTAAGCGAAATCAATAGTGCGTCTTCTAGTGCATCTTCTAGCGGACCAATACAGGCAATAACAGTGCCGTCAGCAACATTTAAAATAGCGCGATTATTATGCGCAATATCTATCACTGCTCGATTAACTAAGTGATTGAGCTGATTTTTAATTTCCGCTTGCTCTGAATCTGCTTTTTTTGAAAAATCGATGATTTCTAAATGAACAATGGCACAAATTGAAGCTTTATTGCTTATGTCGTTCATAATATTGATATATTTCCTAGCATTAAGTCTCCATATTAATCACAAAGACGAAGCTCATCAAATAAAATAAGATTCGAACTTTATAATTGAGTCCACTTACACAGGGCAACTACATAGCCAATGTAAGTTGCATAAAGGCCTGAAGGAAGTATAAGATTGCGATGGCTTATTATTGCAGCAGGGCTATAGACAGTGTGTATTTAAAAAACTTAACTCAATAATAGCCATGATGACTAGCGAAAACCCGCCACTAGTCCTCATGTTTAAAACACGCATTCAACTATTAATTGCATTGACCCATTGCAAGCAGTGCTTGCGAGCATGGGTGTATGCGGTTACTTTTGACACTCACTCTTACAACCTCAAGGTTTGCTTTTCGTTGGCTAATTCTAGCATCGGCAATTTTGGTTGTTTGTACTATAGAACTATTTGAGTTTTGCGCAATATCGCTACGTTCTGGCACAGTCTCAGGGGGATTTTTTGCTTTTAGTTTGGCTTTTTTCTTGCTCAATTTCTTTGATGCTTCTTCCTGCGGCAAAACTTTTTTCTGTTGCAGTGTTTTATCGGCAGGTGCATTGTTGGCGAGCACATCGTTAGCAGGTTTGATAGGCACAATAGCTGCTGCGGTAGCTGGCTTAGAAACAATATTAGCAACATTAGCAGGCACGCTAGGTACAAAGGCCAATTTGCCTATTGCGAATAAGGTCACCAAAACAAATACTGCTGGTGCGGCATAATTCCAGTTGATTTTATTGAATACTGCGAATTGATTTTTTAACGGTGAATTATCTGTTATCACTTCCGCTTGATTTTCTACCTTAGCTCTACGTTCAGACAAACGTACCGAATAAACCTCGTGCTCACGCACGTGCTTATCTTGCTTAATGCCCGAGTAATCAAACATTTTCGAGATTTCTTGCGTTAAGCGTGAGGTGATTTCGTAATAGGAACGCGAGACCAAAATTTGATTTGGTTGAGCAAAGCTCATGATGCGCTGCGCCACATTAATGCCATCACCAATGATATTGGGGCGGCCATTAATATCTTTTACCACGCGTACTGGCCCTAGGTTAATACCAAAGCGCACATGAATAAGTGATTGACCAGATTCGTTATTTTTTATAATACTATCGCGAATGTTAAGTGCCATAAACAAAACATCTTCTGGCGAGCCCATATAGGCAATAGCTGCGCCATCGCCCGTATCTAAAATAATACGGTCATTTTGCGCAATATTTTTTAGTGCAATATTGATAAAATCATTAAATTGATTTTTAACATCAATTTGCTCAGAATCTGGTTTTTTTGAGTAATCAATGATATCCAAAAAAACGATGCTACAAATCGAGGTTTTATTAATTCTGTCATTCATAGTCAACCCTTTATCAAACATGTCATATTATCGACACA